>CATNCV010000105.1 GCA_950096965.1 uncultured Clostridiaceae bacterium
TATTTGTAATAATATATAATTTTTATAATAATTAATTATATAGAAAATAATAATTTGTGTAGGTGTTTAATAGGTAATGAAAATCTAATAACGTTTATCGAATTAAGTTCATATAAATTTATGATAAATGGTGTAAAAGGAGTCGCTCCCAGGAGGTTTAATTTATTTTTTTTAAAATTTAATTCCTAGCCTCTTAACTCAACTCTAAGTAAAATATTCCGTTACATTTTATTTTACTACATATTTAACTTAGAGTAAGCGGCCCCCACCGCCTTAATGGAATATTCAATTTAAAAAAAATAAATTAAACCTCCTTCACGCTACTCTATATTTTACGATTACGGAAATTATATAAAAATATATACAAGAATAAATGTATATTTTTAATTTTTGTATATACAATGTGCAATATAAAGCTCTAAAATTAAGAATATTAAATATTAGAAATACAATAAATGTTTCGAAAATTGATTACTAAGAAATACATTCGACAAAATACGACAAAAATTTTAAAATGTTTATTTTAGTATATGTTCAGATACAAAATTGTCAAAAAGGTTTAGCAAACACCTATTGTTAGTTTCACACAAAACTAGAAAAGTTTGCGTGAAACATCGAACAGAAATATCATAGTTAAACAATAAATTAAAATGTAATAATAAGAAATATAAATAATGAAAAATTATATATTTAACGAATACGAAAATGAAATATCAAATAAATAGATTCCCAAAAGGGACAGATACCCCAAAAGGGACAGATACCCCAAAGGGGACAGATACCCCAAAAGGAAACGTCCCCAATGGGAAGAGGAGGAAAAATAAATGAAATATAATGCAGGAAAATATGATATAGCAGTTATTGGAGCAGGACATGCAGGGTGTGAAGCAGCACTAGCAGCATCTAGAATGGGAATGAAAACATTATTGTTTTCTATATCATTAGAAGCAGTTGCAAATATGCCATGTAATCCACATATAGGAGGAAGTTCAAAAGGGCATTTAGTAAGAGAAATAGATTGCCTTGGTGGAGAAATGGGTAAAAATATTGATAAAACTTTTACTCAACTTAGAATGCTTAATACTTCAAAAGGACCAGCAGTGTATTCTTTAAGAGCACAAGCTGATAGAAAACAGTATCAAGCTGAAATGAAACATACATTAGAAAAACAAGAAAACTTATATCTAAAACAAGCAGAAATTGTAGATATAACTATAGAACAAGGTAAAGTTAAAAGTTTAGAAACTAATATTGGAGCCATATATGAAGTTGATAGTATTATAGTTGCCACAGGGACTTATTTAAAAGGCAAGATATATATTGGGGAAACATCTTTTGAAAGTGGACCTGATGGAGTATTCCCAGCAAATAAACTATCAGAAGCTTTAAAAAGAGAGGGAGTAGAACTTGTTAGATTTAAAACAGGAACTCCTGCTAGAATTAATAAAAATAGCATAGATTTTTCAAAAATGGAAATACAAGAAGGAGATGAAAGGCCAGAGGCGTTTTCTTTTGAAGATGAAATTGACTCTAATATTGAGCAACTACCATGTTATTTAACATATACAAACGAAAGAACACATGATATAATTAGAAAAAACTTACATAGGTCACCATTATATGGTGGTGAAATAACAGGAACTGGGCCTAGATACTGCCCATCTATTGAAGATAAAGTTGTTAGATTTGCAGATAAAGAAAGACACCAGATTTTTGTAGAGCCAATAGGAAGAAATACTAATGAAATGTATATTCAAGGTATGAGTTCATCACTTCCAGAAGATGTACAAATAGCTATGTACAGGACTATACCAGGACTAGAAAATGCAGAGTTTACAAGGCCAGCATATGCTATTGAATACGATTGTATTAACCCTTCAGATTTAAAACTTTCATTAGAATATAAGAAAATTGATGGACTATTTTTTGCAGGTCAAACGAATGGAACTTCTGGTTATGAAGAAGCAGCTTGCCAAGGGTTAATTGCAGGGATAAATGCAAGTTTAAAGCTACAAGGCAAAGAACCAGTTATATTAGATAGGTCACAGGCATATATAGGTGTTTTAATAGATGATATTGTTACAAAAGGAACTAATGAACCATATAGAATGATGACATCAAGAGCAGAATATAGGCTTTTATTAAGACAAGATAATGCTGATATAAGGCTTTTAGAAATAGGCCATAGTGTAGGATTAGTAAGTAATGAAAGATATGAAAAGTTTTTAAATAAAAAAAGAAAAATAGAAGAAGAAATAGAAAGAGTAAGAAATAAAACAATAAAACCTACTGAAAAAGTAAATGAATTTTTAACAAAGTTTAATTCTTCAGAGATAAAAACAGGAGTTAAGCTAGCAGACTTAGTTAAAAGAAGTGAACTAACATATGAAGAATTGGCCAAAATAGATGAAGATAGACCAAATTTAGAAGAACAAGTGCAAAAAGAAGTAGGAATAGAGCTTAAATATGAAGGATATATAAAACTTCAAGCAGAACAAGTAGAAAAATTTAAGAAATTAGAAGCGAAATTATTACCAAAAGAAATTAACTACGAAGACATAAAAGGGTTAAGGTTAGAAGCAAGACAAAAATTAAATAAAATAAGACCAAGCAATGTAGGACAGGCATCAAGAATATCAGGAGTTTCGCCAGCAGATATATCAGTATTACTAATATATTTAGAGACATTAAAAAAATAATAAAAAATGTATAAAGGTGTTTAATAGATAAGTAATACCTAATGGAAATACTAAATTACGCTTAATAATAAATTAAAACACTTAAATAAATATATTTTTTAGGGTTTGATTTAGTAAAGACTAACATGTATTCTTAACAGATTAATTCACTATATTATATAACAAATTTGGA
Source organism: uncultured Clostridiaceae bacterium (assembly GCA_950096965.1). Lineage (GTDB taxonomy): Bacteria > Bacillota > Clostridia > TANB77 > CAG-508 > UMGS1663. The sequence continues at coordinate 2,872 of CATNCV010000105.1, forward strand.
GGATAAAATGGAAATACAAGAATTTTCAAAAGAATTAAAAGAAAAATCAAAATCAATTAATATACACTTAGAAGATAAACAAATAGAAAAATTTTATAACTATATGAATTTATTATTAGAATGGAATGAAAAAATGAATTTAACAGCTATTACAGAACCAAAAGAGGTAATATTAAAGCATTTTATTGATTCTGCTACTATAATAAAATATATAGAAAATGGTATGCAAATTGTAGATGTAGGTACAGGAGCAGGTTTCCCAGGGATACCATTAAACATTATAAATAGTGAAGCAAGTTATACATTAGTAGATTCATTAAATAAAAGAATAAATTTTCTAAATGAGGTAATAAATAGTTTGCAATTGAACAATATCAATACTATTCATTCGAGAATAGAAGAATTTGGAAGAGACAATAAAGAAAGCTTTGACATAGCTACATCAAGGGCAGTAGCCAGTTTAAATATTTTGTTAGAATATTTATTACCATTAGTGAAAATAGGCGGAATATGTATTTGCATGAAAGGTTCTAATGTAAAAGAAGAAATTGAAAATTCAAAAAAAGCATTAGATGTATTAGGAGGAAGAATAGAAAAAATAGAAGAAATAATATTACCAAATAGTGATATTAGAAGAAGCATTATAATAGTAAGAAAGGTTAATGCAACACCTAAAAAATTTCCTAGGAAGCCAGGTATGGCTACGAAAGAGCCAATGCTATAATATATTTATATAAGGAATAAATATAAATTAGGAAAAGTATTAAGTGGAGGAAAATAATGATTGAACATATAAAATTAAGAAAGTATAATAATAATGACTACACATTTGTTTATGAAATAAAAAAGAATGCATATAAAAAATATGTAGAACAATGTTGGGGTGTATATGTAGAAGAAGAGCAACAAGAATATTTTAAAAATTTTATAAATCAAGTAAAAGAAAATGCTTATATAATACAGTATGATAATAAAAATATAGGGTTTTATAATGGAAAAATATTAAAAAACGGAAATTATGAAATAGGAAATATTTGTATTGTCCCTGAATATCAAGGCAAAGGAATAGGAACTAAAATATTAAAAGGTATATTAGAAAAATACTCTAATACAAATATAGAAATACAATATTTTAAACAAAATCCAGTTGGAATACTATATGAAAGATTAGGATTCGAAAAATCTGGTGAAACTAATTTTCATTATCAAATGATTAAGTATAAAACTGTAAAATAGTTAAAAAAAATAATAATATGAGAAAAAAATAAATTATTAATATTAAATTAATTTGATTTATATCATAATACATTACTTTTTCTATAAGTAAGAGTAATATAATTAAAATATCAAAAAAAGTCAGTAAATGTTATAAAATTTATTGACTTTTTTTGTATATTTCTATAAAATGATTATATCAATAAAAAATGATGGAGGTAATTAAAAGTGGGTAAAATAGTATCAGTAGCGAATCAAAAAGGTGGAGTAGGAAAAACTACAACAGCAGTGAATTTAAGCACAATACTTGCTAAAAAAGGTAAAAAAGTTTTATTAATGGATGCTGACCCACAGGGAAATGCAACTAGTGGTTTAGGAATTGATAAAGATGTTAATTTTTCTATTTATGATGTTCTTGTTAATGATGTAGAAATAGAGAATACATTAATACAAACAAAAGTTAAAAATTTAGATGTATGTCCTTCTAATATAAATTTAGCTGGAGCAGAAGTAGAACTTGTTTCTATGATGTCTAGAGAGCATAGATTAAAAGAAAAAACAAATAGTCAAAAAGACAATTATGATTACATTATAATAGATTGCCCACCATCTCTAGGACTAATTACATTAAACGCTTTTACAGCTTCAGATAGTGTATTAATACCTGTACAATGTGAATACTATGCACTTGAAGGACTAGGACAACTTATAAATACAATAAATCTTGTAAAAAAACATTTGAATAAAGATTTAAGCATTGAAGGTGCTTTATTAACAATGTTTGACATTAGGACAAACTTATCAAACCAAGTTGTAAAAGAAGTAAATAAATACTTTGAAAATAAGGTTTATAAAACAGTAATACCAAGAAATGTAAAATTAAGTGAAGCACCAAGTTATGGAATGCCAATATCAGTATATGACCCAAAATCAAAAGGTGCAAAATCTTATGATAAATTTGTTAAAGAATTTATAAAGAAAAATGAACAAAACTAATATTAAGGAGAGATGATTAAATGGCTAAAAATACAGGGCTAGGGAAAGGTTTAGATGCATTATTTACCGATAAACTAGTTATAGAAGATGTAAAAGAAGATAAAAAAGAGCAAAAAATAGAAGGCGAATTAGTAGAAAAGATAAAAATAATAGATATAGAGCCAAATAAAAATCAACCAAGAAGAAAATTTGATAGTGAAGCAATAGAAGAACTTGCAGAATCAATAAAAATATATGGAATAATTCAGCCAATAATAGTAACTAAAAAAGATAGTTTCTATGAAATAGTTGCAGGTGAAAGAAGATGGAGAGCAGCTAAAAGAGCTGGACTTTCAGAAGTTCCATGTATAGTAAGGGAAAATGACGAAAGAAAAAATAAAGAAATAGCATTAATAGAAAATATACAAAGAGAAGACTTAAATCCAATTGAAAAAGCAAGAGGTTTTAGGCAGTTAATAGACGAATATGGAATAACACAACAAGCCCTAGCAGATATAATGGGAATAAATAGAAGTACATTAACAAACTGTTTACGTATATTAAATTTGGACAAAAGAGTTATAGAGCTAGCTTTAGAGGGAAAACTTTCAGAAGGACATTGTAGATCACTTTTAGCATTTGAGCCAGATGAGCAATATGAAATAGCATTAAAAGTAATAGAAACAGGTAGAAGTGTAAGAGATATAGAACAAAGTATAAAAAATAGAAAAGTAGCAGATAAAAAAACAAAAGAAGAAAAGAAAAAATATTCAGCAATATATAAAGATATAGAAGATAGGTTCCAAGGCTTTTTCGGAACAAAAGTAAAATTAGATGCAGGAGCTAGAAGTGGTAAAATAATTATAAAATACTCTACAAATGATGAATTAGAGAGGCTTTTAGAATTAATAAATAAATAGAATATAAAAGTAGAAGTTAAATGGAGCATATATGTATAAAAGATATATGCTCTTTAAAAGATAAAGCAGGAAATTATTAAATGTAAGATAATATTAAAAAGTACAAAAGAAATAAATGTATATGATTAATGTGATAGAAATACAAAAAAGTATTTCCTACATTATGCTTAACAAATTTAAT
>CATNCV010000106.1 GCA_950096965.1 uncultured Clostridiaceae bacterium
AAATCTTTTTGTTTTAACATTAAATATTCCACCTTCCTATTATTACTATATTTTCTATTTTTATACATTGAGGGTGAAATATTCGTTTACAAACTTTCAAGGTGATTTTATCATATATTAAATACAATTATGCCATCAAGGACATTTCGAAATGGGACAAATTTTGGTACTCTATTTCACTTAGTTTTTAAATATTCTTTACAATAATTACTAATAGGACATTTACTACAATTAGGATTTCTAGCCATACAAGTATTTCTACCATGCCAAATGAAGATATGGTTAACATCTTTATAATATTCTTTAGGAATAACACTAAGTAAATCTTGTTCAATTTTCTCAGGTTCTTTTTTAGTAGAAAATCCAATCCTATTAGCGATTCTTTTGCAATGTGTATCAACAGCAATACCCTGAGGCTTATTAAAAGCTTCAAGCATAACAACATTAGCAGTTTTTCTACCAACTCCAGGAAGAGCCATAAGCTCATCCATAGTTTCTGGAACAATTCCTGCATATTTTTCTTCAATAATTTTAGCAGTTTCCTTAATATTTTTAGCTTTATTCTTATAAAAACCACAAGGATGAATTAAACTTTCAAGTTCACAAATATCAATTTCAGCAAAATCTTTTGGCGTAGAATATTTTGAAAAAAGTGAAGGAGTTGTTTTATTAACTCTTTCATCAGTACACTGTGCTGACAAAATAACTGCTACTAACATCTCAAAAGGAGTAGTAAAATCTAAGCTACATTTAGCGTCTGGGTATGCACTTTTTAATATTTCTACAATTTTTATACTATCTTTTTTATTCATATAATTTTATCAATCCTTTTTAATAATACGAAAGGGACATTTCATTTGTGTCATTTGTTTTATGACAATAAGGAAACATCTCCTTCACGTCACCAATATTAAACCATAAAATTAAAGTATTTTCAAGGCAAAATACTATACAAAAGTAACAAAATAAATAAAACAAAATATAATATAAATAAAGGAGGTAATATATTATGTTTAGATTACTAAAAAGAACAATAGGGGTATGTTTAATAGGGCTAGGGCTTGGAGTACTACTAGTATTATTACTTCCAATAACAGGGTGGTTATTTTTAATAGGAATAGCAATACTTGCAGTAGGCCTAATGTGGCTAATTTGCTAAATACATAAAAAGGAGAGTGGTAAAAATGACAATAGTAGTAAAGAAAGTACCAAAATTTTTAAGAGGATTTGTAAAATTAATATTTGGAATTAAAGAATAAAAAATGCTAGGGACGGTCCTTTGAGTTCCTTATTCAAAAGCGCAGAGGATAGTCCTTAAATGTATATTACATAATTGAAACTTTTAGTTGAATAAAGGTTTTTAATTTTGTTTAAAAAACTATTTGCTCTAAAATAAATATTATGTTTAAAGATGAATAGAAAAAACTATTCATCTTATTGTTTTTTATTCACATTTAAAATACAATTAATTAAGAAGTGTCAGGTATTAAGGCATAATGAAAAAAAGAGGAGATACACAAGATGAATATAAAAACATTAATAGTTAATAATAAATTTAATATAAATTATAGTGTAAAAAATAATAATGGAATAACTTTAATAATACTTGTTATAACAATAATAATATTATTAATATTATCAGGAATAGCAATAAACTTAAGTATGGGGCCAAATGGGATATTTAATAGAACAAAACAAGCAAAAGAAAAATATGAAGAAGTGGCAGAAAAAGAAAAATTACAAGCAGTATTAGTAGAAGCATCAATACAAAAAGAAACAAATAAAGAATATAATAACAAGGAATTTCTAAATAATATGTTAGAAAAAAACGGAATGAAAGTAAATGGAAATTTGGTAATAGTAAACAAATATAATTTTAATATAGATAGAGATAAGCTAGAAATAATTATAAACGAAAGCGATGAGAATTTATGTAAAATAGAAGCGATATACATAGGAACTACATCATTTAAAATAAACATATCAAAAGTACATAATGAAGAGGAAGTAAAAGAATATATATATATAATAGATGGAAATCGAGAAAAAGTAATAACAGAAAAAGAATATGCTAAAGAAAATTTACTACCAGAAACAAATCATATAGCAAGTGTAATAGTAAAATATAATAATGGAGAAACAATTGAAAGCAATACAATAAATTTGAAATTAGAACCTAGAACATATTTGTTTAAAGAGGGAGATGAATGTATTGATATAACAGGAGGGTGGAAAGCAATTGCCATAATTGACCCAACTGGTGAACGGAGAGGCGGTGGTGCCAGATTTTACATTAAATAAGGAAAAAGGTTATATGAATTTATGCTTAAATTCAACAAAAGGAGTACAAGCAGGAGGTTTAATTGTAAATAATAAAATTGATTATACAAAATATACAAAATTTTGTGTAGAAATAACAGCGTCATTAGGGGCATACAATTCTTCAACAATTGTATCAATATATAATAATATTAGCAAGCCTACTTGGGGACCAACATTATGCTATTCTATACCAATAATAGAAAAGAAAGTAGTTAAGATGAAAACAAAAAATATGGAAGATATATTTTTGTATATACAATCATATAAAGATGATGGAGAAGCAAATTGTAATATATATAATGTGTGGTTAGAAAAATAAAAAAGAAGTAAAATAGGTCAAATTAAATCAAATGGATAAAAATATCCACCTCATTTAATTTGACCTATTTCATTTTACTATTTCTTAAGAAATCTACATATTAAAAGTAGTATGCATCCTACTTCTATTTATAATTTAATTAAGCTCTTTTTACTTTACCAGAACGTAAGCATTTAGCACATACAGATATTCTTTTTGTTTGTCCATTTACTATAGCTTTAACAGTTCTTGTATTTGGTTTAAAAGTTCTAGTAGCTCTTCTACTAACGTGAGAACGAGCAATACTAATTTGATTTCCATGAGATAGTGTTTTTTCGCAAATTTCACATTTTGCCATTTCTTACACCTCCTATAAGTTTTGTTAAATTGACTATTTAATATAATAGCATATATTTGTATTAAATTCAAGAGTTTTTGAGCATTTTTTTTAGAATACTCATTTTAAAGCAAAAAAAATAACTAGTAAATGTAAAAAGCTTTACTAGTTATTTTTTATTTTATTTAGTTAGTTTAATATTAAATGTCAATATCATTCTGTTTGTCAACCTCAGTTACCTGTATGTCTACAGAGTTCATAATTTCTGTAGAAAGCTTAGAACTCTTTGAAAAGAGATAATTAGCAACTGCTGCGAAAGCAAAAGTTTGAACAAAATTGATATGATAGAGCTCCATCCCCAATAGACCAGGAAGGATTATATTCCAAGAATACATTATCAAAATAACATAAACTATAATGCTGACTACAGTAAGCAAAATGGAAGATATTAAGGAAAATGCATTTACTGTATTTTCAAAGTCTACATCCCATATCTCTTTTTCTTTGAACTTAGTACAAAGAGAATTCTTGATTTTTGTATGTAAGAATGACATGGTTGAGATATAGTTAGTTCGAATACTTCCAAGTGCAAGGCACAATATCATTGCACTAAAAGTTGTTAATGTACGAAAGCCGAACATTGCAGGAATTGCAACATTCCAAAAACAGCTAAAAACAAAACCATGAAACATGAAAGCTAGCACAGATAAAATGATTGCTACAATAATACCAGGAAACGCTAAAACGAAACTAACTTTAAGTGACCGAACAATTTCCTTTACATTTTTAATGGTTGTGAGCATAGAAAGATCCTCCTTTTAATTAATACAAAATATTGTTATTTAATTGTTACAAAATGGAAAAGTTACCATTACAGGTAGTATAACACAAATTAACATAAAGGGCAATATTTAATAATAAAAATTTTTAAAATAAATTAAAGATAAACTTGAAAATTTGGAAAAATATGCTATAATAAAAACGATGGTGCATTATTCTAGTAGCATACAACTATTGTGAGGGTGGGGCTAAAAATCCACTAAAGGGCACATCGTTGAAGTTCTTTGTTTATGCGCGAAATGCCAGTTTTGTGTGTATCCAGGGAGTAAGAATTTAGGGTATTATATAATGGCATATATAAGGAAGCCCTATTTTCGCGGAGGCTTAGGCAATATATCTAATGTAACCTTTTAGAAAAACGCTTAAGAGTAACCTATGCTGAATGCCAAGACATAAAATGCATAGCGTAGCCTGTCTCGAGTGATAATACTGGGATTAACTAAAAAGAAAGTTAAATTTGGCCAAATTTAGTTTTCCAAAGTTTATAAAATAAGCTTTATAGTTATGAAACTATTATTGCAAAAAAGACTAGCAATAGCTTTTAGTATGCCCAAGGAAAACTTCTAGAATGTTTGTTTTAAAATAAAAACATGGAAGTCTATGGATTAAGGTACGGATTTTAAGTGGTGATCTGGTTTCTATCTATTACTTTTATACATAGTAGTAGGAGATATTTTCTTTAAACGGAAACGGCTAAACAGTAATGGTTAGTAGGAAATAGAGAAATTCTTCTAGACCTAAACCGTAAAATTTACTTAGGCTTTTACCATCTAAATAATTTTTAATAAAAGAGACTGTCAAAAAAAGGTAGTCTTTTTTGGCACAAAGGTGTCAATTAAGAAAAAAGTAAAAAGGAGCAAAAAAATAAATGGCTAAGAAAGAGAAAAGTAAAAAAGATAAGAAAGAAAATTCGGACCTGAAATGGTTTGTGCAAGTAGTAATAACTACTTTTATTTTATCTATAGTATTTTCATATATTTCTACCAATGCAATATCATGCTTAGAATTATTTCCAGCAATTTTAATACTAATTGTTACAATTTTTGTAGGAATAATATTTGATATAATTGGTGTAGCTGTAACAGTAGCAAATGAAGAAGAGTTACATGCTAAGGCTAGTAAAAAGATACAAGGAGCTAAAACTTCAATAAAATTAATTAGGAACTCATCAAAAGTTTCAAATATATGTGCAGATGTTATAGGAGATATATGTGGAGTATTAAGTGGTTCAATATCAGCACTAGTTACATTAAAAATAACAGAAAAATTTGGCTTAGCATTTGATATTCAATTTATAATAAGTGCAATAGTTGCTTCACTAACAGTAGGAGGAAAAGCCTTAGGAAAAGGAATTGCTAAAAGAAATTCTACAAAAATTGTACATTTGGTTGGAATGATAGTAGGAAAAACAACTTTTCAAGAAAAGTAGCTAAAAAGTATTGAAAATCTTAATTAATTATTATATAGTATGTAAAGTAACTGTAAAATAAGTTTCAGGAATGTATCACAGAAAGGATATTTTATGGGAAAATTTAAATTATATCAGTTTTTAGATGGGTCAAATATTTTTCTCAAATATTTTTCTTATAATCCCTAAAGAAAGTAAAGGATTGCCACTAGTTGTCCACGTAATGCTAATGGTACATGGAAGAAGCTATATAGATTAGTACTGCTCTCATCTAGCAATTTCAGATGAACTAAGTATGTCAAAAGAACTTGCTATATTAGAAGACGAAGCAGAAACTGAATATTTTAAAATGTACGACTAATAATAAAAAACCCCCTCATCTAGTTTAAAAGGGGGTTTTTATTATTAATTATGTACTTCTAAATACTTCATTCTTGTAGTATAAAGAGTTAGCGTTTTAATTGCAACTTCTTGATTAGCTTTCTCAGCAGAGTTACCACTAAGCAGTAACGCAGAAAACATAGGACCACGAGAAGCATTTAATATCCGCATAAAAAAGTCATCAGGCAGTTGCAATAAAAGCTTAATAGAACAAGATTCATTGCATTCCCAGCATTTAAAATTTTTAGAGCATTTACTGTTATCAATATGCATAATGAACACACTCCTATTATAATATTTTTATAAACAATATTATAACATATATTATGTTACATTTCAAGCATAAAATAATAAAGGTGTATTTAATATATGATAAAATCACCTTGAAAGTTTGTAAACGAATATTTCACCCTCAATGTATAAAAATAGAAAATATAGTAATAATAGGAAGGTGGAATATTTAATGTTAAAACAAAAAGATTT
>CATNCV010000107.1 GCA_950096965.1 uncultured Clostridiaceae bacterium
TAATTTGACTTAATTCATAATTATACTTTTTAACTCCTTTATTATAATTTATCAAGCCTGAATTGTCAACATAATTTAAAGATATTTTATTAAAAAATTGTAATTCTTTTTAATGTCTATCTAAACTAAAAACTTATTTCTAATAAGTACAGTTAGAATAAAATTGCTTTGTCACACTGATGAGTAAATAGCCTTCCATAAGTTTCTAACTTAGTCCTAATGTATAAAAAAATGAGATAAAGCATAAAATTTTGTTGCTTTATCCCATTTTCTATAATTATAGATATTATTTATATTTCTTTAATGTGTATTTATTATTCTCAATGCTTTTTTCAAAAAATGTCAGTTGCGCATTATTTATTTTCTATTATTTAGTGCTGAATTATATGTCATAAACCAACTGCCAATATGTATTCCATCATAATAATTTTCTATGCCTTCTAATTTGTGAAAAATAATTATTTTATATCCTAACCCTAAATATTCTGCTGTTCCACCATCCAACATTGTTCTTATTTTCACGCAAAATATTGGGCTTTTTTGATTTTGTACTGCTCTTTTATCTATTGTATAAAATAAAATTCCTAATATGACTAATATTATAATTATAACTACAATTATTTTCATTATCTTTTTCAAATCAAAGCACCTCTTTAATTATATTCCAAGTTCATATTTCCGTTTATAATTTCAACTATAAATATGTATGTTTCTTTAAACTTTATTATTAATTATATCATTCTTAAACTATTAAGTATATATTTTTCATAATTTTTTTGGAAAATATTGCTGTAAAAAAGCAAAAGTAACTTTCCTAGTATATAAAAAATAAATTCTATTTTAGTAATAGAATTTATTTTTGTTTATTTTTATCTTCTACGACAACACCATGTTGTTTTACAGCCATTTGTGTCTCTGACATTTATTGTTGCTATTTCATTATTATTACAGCTACAATTATTGTTTGAATTATTTAAAATTCTAGCTACTCTACATGCTATGTTTTGTGCATCTTCATTGGATAAAGCAATGTTATTGTTTGTATTATTTTCTTTCCAACAATTATTCATGCATTCTTTTCTTTTACACCTACTAAAGAAAAACTCAGCTATTAAAGCTGTTATATAGGCTAGTATTGTATATATTATTACAAATACTAATGCTGATGCATTAAATACGGCAAACGCTATTATTAAGTATATAGCAAAAAATGTTGCTGCTGTAAGTATTGGGCATCTTAGTATTTTTTCTAAAACAATGCTTAAAATTATTGTTGCTATAGGAAGTGCAAAAAATATTAATAATGTATTCATACTTATCTCTCCTCATATTATATGTTCTATTATATTTTATGCACTTCATTTTTTTTTGTGATTTTTAAAATATTAACTTACACTTTTTATTCATATTCTACTTTTAGTAAATATAAAGCATGTGGCGGAAGCGTTTTTCCTGCTTTAGTTCTATCTTTTGATTCTATTATTTTCTCTATTTCTTCTGCTTTTATTTTTCCTAATCCTACATCAACTAATGTTCCTGCTATTATTCTTACCATATTATATAAAAAACCATTTCCTGTAAGTTCTATTCCTATCCTTTCGCCTTCTTCTATTATATTTGCTTTATATATTTTCCTTACACTACTTTTACTACTTGTCCCACTTGCTTTAAAACCTTTAAAGTCGTGTTCACCTTCAAAGTATTTTATTGCTTTTTTCATTTCTTCTATATTTAGCTTTACTGGTACATAATACTCTAAGTTTCTATATATTGCTGAACCTTGTTCTGCATTATTTATTACATATCTATATGTTTTTTGCTTACAATTATATCTGCTGTGAAATCTTTCTTCTACTTCTTCTGCTTTTTGTATTCTTATTGATTTTTTTAGCTTTGAATTTATTGCTATAGCAAATTTTTCTATTGGTAAATTACTATTAGTTTTAAAGTTAGCAACTTGACCAATAGCATGTACACCAGCATCTGTTCTTCCTGATGCTGTTAAGTCTACTTGTTCTTTTGTAATTATTTCTATTGCTCTTTCTATTTCTCCTTGGATATTTAATTTAGTTGGCTGTTTTTGCCAGCCGATTAAAATCTTTTCCATCATATTCTATTGTTAATTTTATATTTCTCATATTTGACCTCATTATATGTTAATGAGCAGGCACTCGGCCTGCCTCTACATCTATTTTTTTGCTTTAAATTTTGACTTTAATTTATTTAGTCTATCATTCTTTATTTGCTTTTCATCTACTAATCTATTTGTTATTATATTTTTTATTAATATCTTTTTTAGTACTTCTTCTGTTACATCTGCTATTAATGTTCCATCTTTTGCTATAGATATTTTTCCTGTTTCTTCTGATACTACTACTACTATACTATCTGTCTCTTTTGATATTCCTATAGCTGCTCTATGTCTTGTTCCTAATTTTCTAGCTGTTTGCTTATCATTTACTAGTGGTAGAATACATGCTGCTGCTTTTATTTTATTATTACTTATTACTATTGCACCATCATGAAGTGGTGTTTTAGGTTCAAATATATTTACTAATAGTTGTGGTGATATTTCAGCATTTATTTCTATTCCTGTTTCTGCTATATCTCCTATTTTTATATCTCTTTCTATTACTATTAGCGCTCCTGTTTTTGCTTTTGAAAGTTCTAGTACTGCTATTACTATTTTATATATATCTTCTTTGGTTTTGGTTATTATGTCTTTATCCATACCAAAAAATTTAGTAAATTTATTTGTTCCTAATTGTTCTAGAGCTCTTCTTAACTCTGGTTGGAATATTACTATCATTACTATTACTCCATATGTCATTACTGAAGTTAGTATATAATGTAATATATCTAGGTGTATCCAACCACTTACTGCTGTTAGTATTATAAGTAAAGCAATTCCTTTTATTAATTGCCATACTCTTGAATTTTTAGTAGTTTTTAGTAATTTATATATTAAAAATATTACAATAGCTAAATCTAATATTAAAGATATTATCCTTAATGGTTTTTGGCTTAAGCCTTGTATATAATTTATTATATTAATTTGCCAAAAATCACTAATTGCTGTATAAAAATTATCTTTCATACTTTATTTATTTCCTTTCAAACAATTATACTAAATAGTATATTAATGTTGCTGCAACACTAAGTATCATAAGGCATGCCAGTACAAGTGCCATTATTCTTACAAATAACTTACTTTTATCTATTTTATTTTTTTTTGACATTTTTTGTCCTCCTTTGTAAAATTGTACATTATTATGATATCATATTTTATTTTTGCTTTCAATAATTTTAAAAAATAAATTCTGTAATTCTAATTTTCGCTTAGAAGCAATTCAAAAATTTCTTTTAACCTTTCATCTTGTTTAGTTAAATACAAATATCCAATTAATGCTTCAAATGCTGTAGCGTATTTATAGTCTATAAGTTCTGCGTTTTTTGGTAGGTGATGTGCTTGGGCATTTCTTCCTCTTCTTACTATTTGTTTTTCTTCTTCAGTTAAATTCTCATATATTTTTTGTAAGGTTTCTGCTTGAGCTTTGGCTTTTACATATTTTATTGTTTCTATATGTAACCTATGAGGATCTAAGTTTGTTTTACTTACTAAATTCATTCTTATAAATAGCTCGTATACACAATCTCCTATATATGCCCATACTAATGGTTTCATTAACCTTATTTCTTCTATTTGTCTATCTCTTTTTATTATGCTTTCTATTTCTTTCATTGTCCTTTTACCACCTTATAATTTTTCTAAAGTTATTTTTCCTAATTTTCCGCTTCTAAATTCTTCTAATATTATATTTGCTACTTTTTCTTCGTCAATATGCCCTCCTGACATTATCGCTCCTCTTTTTCTTCCAATCATATATATTATTTCTAGTATGTTTTCATTTTCCATTCTATCTTCATTTTGTAATTCATATTCTACTTGTTCTTTTGTTAACTTATATCGCTCTATTACCTTTTCTTTTTCTTCTTCAAGTAGATATTTTAGTAAATTGTATGCTATTTCTGTTTTTTGCAAAATATCATCTTTTATTGTTCCTATATATGCTAGTTTTAAGGCTGTTTGTTCATTTTCAAATTTGGGCCATAATACTCCTGGAGTATCTAATAATTCTATATTTTGATTTACTCGTACCCATTGTTTTTGTCTTGTTACACCAGGTTTATTACCTACTTGTGTAGATGTTTTTTTAGTAATTCTATTTATGAATGAAGATTTTCCTACATTTGGTATTCCTATTACCATTACTCTTATAGATTTTCCTTTTCTTCCTTTGTCATTATAGTTTTCTTTATCTTCTTCATATACTTTTTCTATTTTTCTTATTACTTCTTCTATTCCTTTTCCTGAATTAGAGTCTACTAGTACTGCTTCTACTCCATTTTGTTTAAAATAGTTTACCCATTTCTTATTTTGTTCTTCATCTGCTAAGTCATATTTATTTAAAACTATTACTTGCTTTTTATTTTTTACATACTCTGCTATATCAGGATTTATACTTGCTTTTGGGCTTCTTGCATCTAGTATTTGTACAACAACATCTATTAGTTTTAAGTCTTCTATTATTTGCCTTTTTGTTTTTGCCATATGACCTGGGTACCAGTTGATGTTGACTTTTTGTAATTTTTCTTCGTTATTATTCATTCATTTCACTTCCTTTTTTTTATAGTTTTTATTTCTATTTTTTTATTTCTATTTTTTTATTTTTATCTATTAAATAATTAATTGATTTAGTTAAATTATTTTTTGAAGCAAAATATATTTTTATATTGTCTTCTATGTTTTTGCCTTTTATATATAAGTAATAGTATCCTTTTCTTCCTTTTGCTAGGTTTTCACCTAAATGTTCATAACTCATATTTTCTATATCTTCAATTAAAAATGTATGTATGCCATTTGATGAAATTGTAAAGGCATGTTTATTTCCAATATATATTGTTCCATATTTTGTAGATTTTTCAAATTCATCATTTAATTCATTTATAGTATAATTCGAATTTTTAATATATTCTTTTAAATATTTAGTTCCACTTGTTAACACTTTAATTCCATTTGTACAATAAATTAAAGATATTGTTGCCCATAGTGTTCCAATTATTATTATTGTAAATGTATTTACATTCTCTTTACTTATTATATATATAACTAATGTTGTAATTAGAATAGAAAAAATAATTTTTAGAAATGCTCTAAAATACATTTTCCTTATTATTTTGTTCATATCAAATCTCACTCTCTTTTTCTATTTATTAATATATTAATTTATCAATTTCTTCTGGTAATAATGCATTTATCCCCATATTATTAAATCTATCAATATTTTCTTTAATGTCATCTACAAATAGTATTTCATCTAGATTGCAATTATTAACACGCTTAATAATTTTCACTGCATCATCTTTTAATTCTTGAGATCTAGTTGAAATTACTTCTATACTATCATCATAATATTTATGAACAAAATGTTCTTTTGCTTTTAAGTGAAATGAAAATCTCATTCCAGATACACAATACACTTTGACACCTTTTTTTGAGAAAAATCTAATAAGTTTTTGAAGTGAAACAGATACATAACATGGTTCAATAGTTTCGTAAAAACAATTAGGATTTAAATATGCATTTAAGTAATAATTTAGAAGGTTATCTTCATTTTCATTACGATGTTTTACAAAATCTCTATCTTTGTGAATAGCTAATGTATCATCAAAATCAAAAATAGCTACTTTAATATTCTCTATATTTATTTTTTTATTTTCCATTTAGTTACTCCCTTTCTTATTTTTTATAAAGTATTTAATAATTCGTTTTTAAAAGA
>CATNCV010000108.1 GCA_950096965.1 uncultured Clostridiaceae bacterium
ATTAAACTTGTATTTATAATCTTCCTACTTAATTTTAAATTCTTATCAGGTATTCTAATTTTTTCTAAAAATTCTTTCATTTTTGCTCCATTCTAAAAATTGTAATTTGTTTATTTAAAATTATAAATTTCCTCTTGTAAATTTGCTAGAAATTTACCTGCGTGAGCTCCATCCATTTGAGTATGATGATATTGAAATGAAATTGTAAGATAATATTTTAAAAATTTCTTTTTATATTTTCCCCATAATATAAATGGGTTATTAAAAATTCCACTATTCATTCCAACTGCTCCATCAAGTTCTGTATCTATAATAGCAGATGTACCAATTACCATACTATCAGTTAAATCTCTATCATTACAAGTTTGAGCTACTTGTTGTGTATATTTTAAATAGTCTGCATTATATTTATCTAAATCATATGTATATAATATATCACACGAACTTACTTCTCCATCTTTATTTTTTACAATAGTATTGACTGCAATCGTATCATATTGAATTAACTTATCTCCTACTGGAAGTATATAAAATTCTTTAATAGTTGAAGCTGATTTTCCAATACAATAATCTAATAACATATTAAATTTTAATTTACTTTTCTTGCTTTTATTAACAAGTGGTGTTACATCTAAAGTTTTAAAAAATGTTACCATAGGATTAGGTGCTTTCATCCATAATTCATAAGCCTTTGCTCTTGTAGTTTGTTCTGGTTTTATTTCTCTCATTTCTTATTCCTCCATAACTTGTAATTTTTTATTCTAATACTAATGCTTTTTTAGGACAAAAGTTTGAGCATTTGCCATATTTTATACATTTACCATAATCTATTTTAGGTGCTTCAAAATCTGTCTGACTTAATGCTCCAACTGGACAAACATTTACAGCTGGGCATTTATGATTTTTAGGACAATTCTCTATTATTATTTTTAATTTTCTATCCATAAATTTAACTCCTTTCAAGATTATAATTTGAACTGCGAATTATATTTGTGTTTTATAAAAATCTCCAAAAGTAGCCATTATATCTAACATTTTACTTAATTCTAACCCCAAGCCTGTCATTCCATATTCAACTTTTGGTGGATTAGTATGATAATCTTTTCTAAAAATAATACCATCACTTTCAAGTTGCCTTAAACTATCTGTTAATACTTTTTGTGATATTCCATTTAATGATTTTAATAATTCATTAAATCTCCAGTTTCTTTTCACTAAATTTCTTATTATCAATAACTTCCATTTATTTCCCACTAAAGATATTGTAGTCGCAACAGGACATTCTGGTAATTCATTTATCTTTCTCATATTCGCACTCCTTACTAATTTATCAATATTATATCACATATTACTAATTTAACAAGCAGTTACATTAAAGTGCGTACTTGTTTTATTGTGTGTACTTTGATATAAATTCATTATACTAATAATTAAAGGAGGAATTTTAAATGTCAAATTTTATGAAAGTAAGTTCAGAAAATGCTCCAAGAGTAGAATTGCATAATAAGTTAGGTTTAACAGGTGCAGAAATTAGCATTAACACTATCCAAGCAGGAGAAGGAGTACCTTTTATTCATTCTCATAAACAAAATGAAGAAATTTATTATGTTATAGATGGATCTGGTAAAGCAGTTATTGACAATGAAGAAATTGATATAGTTACTGGTGATTGGATAAGAATATCTCCAATAGCAGAAAGACAATTTTTTGCTTCTAAAGATAATTCACTTTCTTATGTTTGTATTCAAGTAAAAGAAAATTCACTTGAAAACTTTACTGCAAATGATGCTATTATAAAATAATTGTAAAAATCTCTGAAAATACAATGTTTCAGAGATTTTTATTACTATAAAATTGTAATTTTGCGTTACAAACAATTTTAAATTTTCTTTCGAGTTAATACAATTCCAACGATTGATACAATAAGGATAATCGGTGCTATCCTAATAAATATCCATTCAAATGAGTGCAAAGTGACTCCTAAAACAGCATTTTCTGGATTGTTATAATCCCAATTAAGATAGGGACTATTTACTAAAAATAATGTAATGAAAATTATTATTGTGATTATACATAATAAAATTAGTAACCAATGAACTATTTTTCTTTCTTTATTTTTTCTTTGTGATAATTGTAGATTTATTACCTCTAGTTTTTCAGAAATTGCTTTCAAATCATCTGCTTTAGATTCAGAAATATTTTCTCCAAGCAATGTACTTACAGATGTTTCAAATACTTCTGATATTGAAATTAGCATTTCTGCATCAGGTACAGATAAACCTTGTTCCCATTTAGAAATTGTTTGCCTAACCACATTTAATTTTATTGCAAGTTCTTCTTGTGAAAGTCCTTTTGATTTTCTTAATTGTTTAATATTTTCTTTTAACATTTTGAACAACTCCTTTCTTTACAAACTATTATATAAAGAATAGTCCGTTGCTACAAGCAATGCTTATTAACATTCAATATTTATAACCATAAAATTTTGTGTTTATACCCATATAATCATTATGAGTAAAACAATTCCCATAATAATAAATGAATATCCCATAATCTTACTCATTTTTCTAAATGACTTCTCACTTTTAGGCATTGGATGAAATATTGTCTTGCCCATCTCATAGCTCATTTTAGGAATATAATTTCCTATAATCATAAATAATATTCCTAATATTAAACATATACTTTTTCCAACATATACTGTGCTTCCTAGTGGTACTTCTACCATAATGACATAAAATAATACTGATACAACAGGAATAAACCATTCCATTATTTTTAACATTTTAGGTTTTTCTTCATTTTTTAATTTTGTATTAATAGCAATTAAACATATTGCTTGAACAATAGCCATAATTAGTGGTAACCCGAATAATGCAAAATTTTTATGTGCATAATTATCTATTACATCATTTGTTGTAAAATGAACTGGCATTTGTTCTGGTAGTTTATTGTAAAGTATGCTACCTAGAATCATTGGTAATAAACATATAATTACACTTAAAATTAGTGTTTTTCTATTTTTCTTTTCCATTCTTATTTCCTCCCAACTTATAAATCCAAACTAAAACATCTTCAAACACAGAACTATTTAATTCATAAAATATAAAGTTCTTTTGTTTTGTTTCAGTTATTAGATTTGCTTTTTTCAGGTTTGATAAATGATAGGATACTGTCGCTCCTGTTAAGTTGAAACTACTTGATATTTCTCCTGCTGTTTTTCTTCCATCTTTTAATAATTCTAATATTTCTCTTCTTACAGGATCACTAATTGCTTTTAATGTTTCTGACATTCCCAAAATAATCACCTCACTTATAGTATTTCGATATATATCTAAATAGATTATAATATTTTATAAATCAAAAGTCAATAACTATTTCGATTTTTTTCTAAATAGTTAAATAAAATATAGATTAGTTATGTTTCAAACTAATCTATAACTTTATCTTTTTAGATAATTTAAAACTTTTTCATTAAAGTCTTTTGCTTCTTCATAAACTGCGTGTCCATAATCTTCATATAAATATAATTCACTATTACTAATTCTATCTGCTATTTCTTTTGAAGAATTTACTCCTACAATACTATCTTGTTTTCCTCCAATTATTAAAGTATGACATTTAATTTTATCCAAATCATCATATACATTATGTGTTAAACAAGAATTAGCTTGAATAATAAATCTTTTATAATCTTTTGGTTTGCTAACTCTCCATAGAACATTATAATATTTTCTATATTTCTTTAAATACTTCTCACTATAAGATTTTTCAGCTGTATCTATAAATATATTTTTAAAATCTTCCTTCTTTGCTAACTGTATCCAGTTTCCAACAACATCATTTATCATTTCATTAGACTTTGAAGATGTTACTGCTAAAACTAATTTATTTACTTTTTCTGGATTGTTAATTGCCATACATTGTGCTATCATTCCACCTTGAGAAACTCCTAATATATCAGCATTTGATATATTAAGTAAATTCATTGCTTGAACTATATCTTGTGCCATATCTTGTGTTGTAAATCCATTTGTCAGATTATTTCTCCTACTAAACATATACACTGTATATTCTTTTGCAAACTTTTTATACATCAATGCAAGTGGAATAGCCATACCTTTAACAGTTCTTAATCCATCTCCAAGTCCTGGTATTATAATCAGATTTTTATTTCCTTTTCCAAAACTTATATAGTCTATATCATTTTGTCCTATTTTTATATTATTATTTTTTGCATTATAAAACATTTTTCGTACTCCTAATTTAGTTATTTCACAATAAATCTATAAATTGCATAAACAACCCATATAATCCAAGAATATGCCCAAGCCTTAAATACAATACTTACTGTTAAATATACAATAGCAACTATTATTGCTATTATCCAGTTCATTATTTTTTTCTTATCCATTATTTTTTACCTCCTAGACAGATTGTAATTTATCTTTTAAAATAACCTATAATAGTTCCCTTTTGTAAAATATGCCCATTCATTGCTTTCAATAGTTTCTTTTTCATAATATTAGATGATAATTCCAAAGTATTATCTAATGAATATATTGTATATTTATAATTGTGTTTTTGAAACATTGGTGGTTTTGCTCCTGCATATTTATGAAATCCATAGGCAATTCCTTGCATAACATTATCCATATTTCCAACATTTTCTGGAATTACAGAATTTGCCCTTATATTCCAAGCAATCCAATGAGTAAAGTTCTTTATTGGATGACTTAAATCTTCTAAAATTATTACTAAACTTTTTGCTTTATCTGATAAATTTTTAATTCTAAATTCTGGAGATATATTTTTTCCATAACCAGTATATTCTACTGGAATCATATCCCCATTCTTAAAAGTTGTTTCAAATTCTAATTTGTCATATTCCATAAATACACCTAACTTTCAACTTGTAAATTGTTTCTTTACACATTCGCTACTTCATTGCATTAGGAATGTATTTTGATGGTTTTGCAATAAATAACAAATATGTTCCACATATCAATTTAACTGTCGCATCTGCAATGCAAATAACTGAAACTGGTATACTTGGAAACATATAACCTATTGTTACGATAATTATACATACACTTCCTAGCACTATCATACTCCAACCATGTATAAAGAACCACAAGAAGAAATGTATTGATGTTGCCATCAGCACACCCAACCATATCTGTCTCCAATGCCATCCAGGGATAAATGGACCAGCAATACAAAACATCAATATGAATAATGCAGCAATCGAAAAATAAATCATATTTATCTGCTTTTTAGAGATATTTCCCTGAGAAAGTTTTTCTCTGACTCTTTTGTTTACATTGACTCCAAAGAAGCAAGCATAATAGCCTATCAAAAACACAAACGGATTAACAAAAAACTTACCTCCACAAATGATAGATATTATTAATACAATCCCAATAAGAATCAACCATAAACCACATTGTTTTTTGTGATTAAACTCCAATATTTCTTTCTTTAAATTAAACATAATTCAATTCTCCATTCCAAACAATAAATTACTATCTGTTGGGATAATTATATCAGTTTTTCATTATAAAAACAATACATATAAAAAACAAGAGATATTTCTACCTCTTATAACCAATTGCCCTCTTTTAATCCCAATTTAAAAGTTTCTATTTTCTCTATTCTTTCTATCTCATCATCTAAATTGATTGGATCTATGTCAAGTTTTTGGACACTTTTTTTGAGAATTTTTTTATATTTTTGTTAGTGTCTTGTTATACTAACATATTTTTTGATTTTCTAGTTCATATGGTATTTTATAACCTATAGATGAAT
>CATNCV010000109.1 GCA_950096965.1 uncultured Clostridiaceae bacterium
TACAGTTATTATGTACTAGCAAGAAAAAATTATTCATTATTCATTATTAGTTATTTACTATTCATTATTAAAATTATGTAGGGGGCACGGGGCACTGTGCCTTTTGCTCTAAGATGTAGTGAAAGGATTAAAAATGATAAGAAATGTTCAATTAAAAATAATATTAATTTTTGGAATAATAGGAATAGTACTAATAAGTTTTATAGGTATATTTTATGGAATAAGTTTAAAAGAAGTAGGAGAAGTACAAGGTTATAATGATATTGTAAACACACAAATACACAATGTAAAATATATAACAATTATTGCAGAAAGTTTATATGGATTTATAACAATATTAGTTGCAATATTTATATCAAAAGTAATAATAAACCCTATAACAAAACTAATAACAGAAGCACCAAAAATAGCATCAGGTGAAGCTAGTAGCATAAATAAGGCAAATGAAAATAAAAAGAAAAAAGATGTTGATGAACTTACAAATGCATTTGATATAATGACAAATGAACTACGTGAAAATTTAAATGAAGTAAGTAGGCAAAAAAGACAAATAGAAACTATATTACTTCACATGACAGATGGAATTATTGCATTTGATATGGAGGGAAATATAACACATATAAATCCAGCAGCAACAGAACTTTTAAAATTAAATGAAAAAGATAATTCCTTTGGTATAATATTCGGAAAACTAAATATAGATATAAACTTAGAGAAAACAGTTTACTTAGAAGACTGGACTTCTTTAGAACAAAGAGTAACAGTAGAAGATAAGCATTTAAATATATTCTTTGCATCATTCAAAGATGAAAAAGACATACCATCAGGAATAATGGTAGTCATTCAAGATATAACAGAGCATGTAAAACTAGATAATATGAGAAAAGAGTTTGTGGCAGATGTGTCACATGAACTAAAAACACCAATAACATCAATAATGGGATATGCAGACACACTTTTAGAAAGTGAATATGACAAAGATATGCAAGAAAAATTCCTAAATGTAATATCTCAAGAAGCAAGAAGAATGGCAAAATTAGTTACAGATCTTCTAACATTGTCAAGGTATGACACAAATAAAGTTAAGAAGGAAATAACAGAATTTGATTTAGGAGAATTAGTAAAAAATTGCCAAGAAAAATTACAACTAGAAATAAATAAAAAACAACATGAAGTAGAATGTTTTGTAACAGCAAATGTTCCACCAGTAAAAGCAGATAAAGATGGAATAGAAAGGGTAGTACTTAATATACTTACAAACAGTATAAAATATACTCCTGAAAGTGGAAAAATAAAAATATATGTAGGCTTTGTATACAATGATGCATATATAAAAGTAATAGATAATGGAATAGGAATACCAGAAGAAGATTTAAACCGAATATTTGAAAGATTTTATAGAGTAGATAAAGCTAGAACAAGACAAATGGGAGGAACAGGATTAGGGCTATCAATAGCAAAAGAAATATTAGACCAAAATAATTCAAGTATAGATATAAAAAGTAAAGTAGGAGAAGGTACAGAAGTAGTAATAAGAATACCGACGAAATAGAACTAATGAATAGTAAATAGTGAACAATGAATAATTTAGGTTGTAGTGGGTCGCCAAAGGTGGTGCCCCATACAATATACTATTTATTATTAAATATAAATAGTAACCTTCAATTTCGAAATTTAATTAAGAAAAAGTGTTGAAAAAAACCTAAATAAACGTTATAATTTATATATTATTGTAATACAGGAGATGAAAAATGATGATACAGATAAATAGTAAAGTTAAAGAAGTTTTGGAATGGGTATATTGTATAGTAATAGCATTAGTACTAGCACTACTAATAAGGTATTTTATAGGAACACCAACAGTAGTAATGCAAGTATCAATGAAACCAACATTAGTGCAAGGGCAAAGGCTTATTTTAAACAAAACACCAAGAACTTTTCATGGAACATATGAAAAAGGCGATATAATTACATTTGAGGCACCTTCTGTAGATTATGCAAAGAATGTTAAAGCAGAATATAATTATAAACCTAAAAATATATTTGAGAGCTTTACTTATTATGTACTAGAAATAGGGAAAACCAGTTATATAAAAAGAGTTATAGCACTTCCTGGTGAACATGTAGAAATAAGAGATGGCAAAGTATATGTAGAAGGTGAAAAAATAGAAGAACATTACCTAAGTTCTATTGTAAAAACAGAACCACAAAATCCAAATTTAGTAGATTTTATAGTTCCAGAAGGCTATATTTTTGCAATGGGAGATAATCGAGCTGAAAGTATGGATTGTAGAAAATTTGGTTGTATTCCAATAGAAAAAATAGAAAGTAAAGTATTAATTAGGTTCTGGCCACTAAATTTATTTGGAAAAGTTGATTAAAAAGAATGTATCAATGTATAACTGCAAATAATATGTATTTGTATGTGACGTCGCCTTTAGCGACCTATTATTCAAAGGAAGGACACAATAAATTATATCAAAATGGAGGTTAATTTTGAGCTTTAACAATATTATAGGGAACAAAGAAGTAAAAGAACTATTAAGTAAATCCATAGAACAAAATAACATATTACATAGTTATTTGTTTTTGGGAATAGAAGGAATAGGGAAGAGCTTATTTGCTAAACAATTCGCTAAAATGATTTTATGCCAAAATGATGTAAAACCGTGTAATAGCTGTAAATCATGTATAGAGTTTGAAAACAATAATAACCCTGACTTTGTAATTATAAGTAATGATGAAAAAGTTATAAAAATAGATCAAATAAGGGATATGAACAGAAGAATATCAGAAAAGCCAATAACTTCTAACAAAAAAGTATATATAATAAATAACAGTGATACTATGACAAAAGAGGCACAAAACTCACTACTAAAAACTTTAGAAGAACCACCAGAATATGCAGTCATAATACTTATAGCTTCTAATGAAAATAAATTACTAAACACTATAAGGTCAAGAACTATAAAAATAAACTTTAATAAACTTAAATATGAAGAGCTACTAGAATATGTGGAAAAAAACAACATAGAAGCCTTAAAAAATAATATGTTACAATTTTCAGATGGAAGTATTGCAAAAGTATTAAAAATAAAAGAAAATGAAGAAAACTATTTACAAATAGAAAATCTAATTAATAATTTAGACAAAAAAAATCTTATATATATACTAAATAATTCAGAAGTATTATATAAAGCAAAAGAAGAAATATATGATATATTAGAATATATAAATGTTTTATTACGAAATACAAAAGATATAGAAAAAATCAATTGCATAAAATATGTAGAAGAAGCGAAAAGAAGGTTAAGCTCGAGCAGTAATTATGATATGACCATAGATAACCTTTTAATAAAGATGTGGGAGGAAATTAATGAAAAACATAGTAGGTGTTAGATTTAAAAGACCAGGCAAGATATATTTTTTTGATCCAGGCGAATTGCAAATAGTAGGAAGAGAATTTGTAATAGTACAAACTACAGAAGGTGAAGAATATGGCGAAGTTGCAATAGCCAATAGAAGTATTCCAGATGAAAAGGTAGTAGCACCATTAAAAAAAGTAATAAGAATTGCAAACAAAAAAGATAAAATACATTATGAAGAAAATAAGAAAAAAGAAAAAGAAGCATTTGAAATATGTAAGAAAAAAATAAAAGAGCATAATTTAGAAATGACATTAACAGATGTAGAATTCAAGTTTGATAATAGTAAAGTATTATTCTATTTCACAGCAGATGGAAGAATAGACTTTAGAGACTTAGTAAAAGATTTAGCAAGTATTTTTAAAACAAGAATAGAATTAAGACAAATAGGAGTAAGGGACGAAGTAAAAAGAATTGGTGGAAACGGAGTATGTGGAAGAGAGCTATGTTGTTGCTCATTTTTAGGTAACTTTGAAACAGTATCTATAAAAATGGCAAAAGAGCAAAATATGTCACTAAATCCGTCAAAAATATCAGGAAATTGTGGAAGGCTAATGTGTTGCTTAAAATATGAACAAGATGTATATGAAGAAAAATTAAGTAGAATTCCAAAAATGGGAGCAATAGTAAAAACAGAAGATGGAGAAGGAATAGTAGATGGTGTAGAAACATTAAAAGAGAAAGTTAGAGTTAAACTAAGAGATTCAGAAGGAGAATATTTTTACAAAAAATATGATGCCAAAGATATAAAAATTATAAAGAATGTTTCAAATAACCAAATAGATCCAGAAGAAAAAGAGCACCTAAAAGAACTACAAGAATTAGAAAAACTAGAAAAATTAGATAAAACAAAATTAAAAGAAAATGAAGAAATATAAGTAAACTATTTTGAACTAGAAGATTTAAAAATAGTTTAGGAGTAGACTAGGGGGTGAAAAAATGGCATATAAAATAACAGATAAATGTATAGAGTGTGGAGCATGTGCAGCAGAATGCCCAGTAGGATGTATACAGCCAGGAGAAGACAGATACATAATAGACCCAGAACAATGTATAGGATGTGGGACTTGTGCAGGAGTTTGCCCAGTTGAGGCACCTGTTGAGGCGAACGACTAATAGGATAGTATATACTTATAAAGAGGTTACAAGAAAGTAACCTCTTTAACTTTTGCTAGGGGAATGTTTTGTTTTAAGTTAAATATAAAAGGATTAGTAATGGTTTGTGTAATGAAGGCACGTACTTGCTACTATATAACATAAGTAAGAAACAGAAGTTGGAAAAAAGTAGGCAAAAAGTATAAAAAGGTATAGAGAAATTGACATACCTTATTTTTATAATATGCATTAATTTCCACAATACCTTTTTATAATCCTAAAATTTCTTCATAATATCTTCAATTGCATAAGAAAAATGTTCTACATCTTCATCAGCATCAATATCAAAAGCAGAAAAGCCAGTTTCAATGTTTTTATATATAGAAACTGAAATAGTACCAATCTTTTCTCCATGATTTTCACAATTATTTGTAATATTCAACATCCTAATTCTCCTTTCTAAGCGAATTGCTAAAAATATATCATAAATAGAACAAAAAGTCTGTCGAAACTTGTCTGAGGATTGAAAAAATAATGATAGCAGATACAATAGAAAAGTAGTAAGAAATACAAAATTATTAGAAAAATGTTGATATATGTCGAATAATGTGATAATATATAATATATTTGTTTAAGAGATCTTTAATGTAACTATTAATAATTAAATTGTTAACTATTAGGGGGAATAAGATAAAAACGTTACTTTTTATGATATTCATTATTGTTATTATTATACTTATTGCATGTTCTATAAGTATTTGGGCAACTCAAATGAATGAAGAAGAGGATCATACATTAAAAAAATAGAAAAGAAGTAATTTAGATATTAGTATCTAAATTACTTCTTTTCTATTTTTTTATGTATTTTATAATTAATGAATTTGTATATCAAAATTTACTAAATTATAATGTATGAGTGATTTTATATGTTTAAAATAAGTAACTACAAAAAAAGTGACCCTAAAAGTCACCTTTTGCAATGGGAAAACTACCCATAAATAAATTATTCTAATTTGGCTGGGCTGGCTAGATTCGAACTAGCGCATGCCAGAGTCAAAGTCTGGTGCCTTACCGCTTGGCTACAGCCCAATGTATTTTTTTATGGGGTGGAAGATGGGACTCGAACCCACGGTCTTCAGTGCCACAAACTGACGCGTTAACCAACTACGCTACATCCACCATATTTAAAGCAATTTCTATTTTACTCTATTTTATAAAAAAAGTCAACAATTTTTATAAAAAATATTGTGGCAATTTT
>CATNCV010000110.1 GCA_950096965.1 uncultured Clostridiaceae bacterium
TTTCATAATCAGCATCAGCATTTAGTGCATGAAACAGGGCAAGCAGGGTGCCCCTCCATTTGCAGAAACGGCTGTAGACTGTTTTCCAGGAGCCATAACACTCTGGAAGATCCCTCCACGCAGCGCCGCTTCTGGCAATCCAGAGGATTGCATTAAACATGAGTCGGTTATCTTTGGGAGGACAGCCAGTTTTAGGAACAGGAAATAAAGAAGAAATTTGTTTCCACTGCTCATCCGTCATCTCATAGCGTTTTATAGGCATTTATGTTCACTCCTGTTTTTATTTCATTGTACAAAAATACAAGGAATTGCGCAATATTTAGTTTTCAGACACATCCTAGTTTGTATAAAAAATCACTAATAATACATTAAATTTCTAATAGATTGTCTAAAAGATTTTTCAAAATTATTGAATAAAAAGTAGACAACCAACTTTTTGTGGTTAGTTGCCTACAATTTGAAAAACATTAAATGTCTTTTTTATAATCCGTATTCATTAATAAAGTTATCGAGTAATGTCTGAATAAGTTCATTAAAAGAACCTCCATTTTTTACACAATAATCTTCTGCTATTTTTACAGAAGATGGTTTTAATACAAGTGATTTTCTCATTGATTTTGCTTCACCTTTTGGTGAAAATATATTAGGTATCGATTTTTTTGAAGTTTTGCTGTGTTTTATAACTGTTATTTCCTGAGATTGTTGTAATTCATTATGTGGTTGAACAATCTCAGGAGAAGAAATAGTTTTATCCTCAGCTTGATTTGTAGAAATAGATGGTATAATGTCCTTAGCAATTATATCATTGTTTTCTGATTTTATTATATTTAATGATTTAGCAATATTAGGCTCGATTATTTCCGATTCTTTAGATGAAATTACATTGGAAATTATATTATTTTGTGAGGATGTAGCATAATTAGGTAAGGATTTGGGAGAAACAATACTCTGGTCTTTGGTGGCCACAATAATTGATTCCGTAGTCGATGGAACAGTGACTTTATCTTGTATAAGTTGCGCCGGAGTTTCTAAGGTATCAGGATGGGAATCAAGTATTTTAATAGAATTCTCAGATGCTTGATCTGCTGATATTATACTTGTTGTAGAAGATTCAGAATTTTTAGGTTTCTGAGACACCCCGGCTGTCTTTAGATCAGTGATACTTTCGATTACATGACCTGTTTCACTTTTTAGTTGTTTCGCTTTCTTAAATTGATTCATTTAAAAAACCTCCCGTATGATTAAATCTTTTACAACCCTTTTTATTGCTGTAGTTACTTGATGGTGTGGTTGTAATATAACAAGTGGTAAATGGCTAATAGAAGTATCTTTCATTGCAACGGAGCTTGGAATAGGTATTTCTACAAGAATATCTTTGAATTCTGCCTCCGAAAGATAATAATCCTGTAAATCTTTTGCCAAGTTTATTCTTTTATCAAAATTATTAATAATAAGTGCCTTAATATTGTTTGTAATTCCCAAATCTTCAATATTTTCTTCCCATAAAAAAGTAAATAGTTCTGCACCTTGTATTGCATTTAGTGATACATCAGATACTAGTATAATTGAATTTACAAAATAAAAAATATTTTGGTTAATTACACCTAAGTTAGGATTTGTATCGAAAATAATATGTGTATACTGTGAAAAATAATCTTTATTTCGTTCAAAATAATTTGCTAAAAGTTTTTCACGACCAGCAATACTCACTAGTTGCATTTCTGTTTTTATTAATAAAATATTAGATGGAATAATGTCAATATTAGGAAGTTGTTCAATCATTCCATGCATAATCAGTTCAGAGGGTTCAATTTTTTTATTATCAAAAATAGTTCTGATATTGTTTCGTTCCATATCGGAACAATCTATTCCAATATCGTTAGTAAGATTGCATTGGGGATCTCCATCAATGAGCAAGATTTTATTGTTCGGATCGAGCGCTAAGGCTCCAGCCAAGTTAAAACAGCTTGTAGTTTTACCAGTTCCACCTTTTAATGTTCCAAAAGCTATTGATTTCATATATATATTTCCTTTCTACAATGTCGAGCTTTTTTCTAAATAGTTTCTTTATATAAACAGAATTAAAAATATATGACAGTTATGGTACCTTATAATGAATAGTTAAAAGAAAATATAATTATAAAGCATCCGTTTGCTCTATTTTATAAAAGTTATAAATTTTCTGTTAACTTATGATAGTGAACTTTTTGTGTTTGAAAGGGAGAGTCCCTAATTTTTTATCTTACTTAGTTATGCTTTAAGTGTTGATTAAGCTTTCTAACAAGATTATATTCTACAAAAAATACTCATGTCATCTGTAGTTCTCGTTTGTATTTAGTTCTTACTAACCTTTTTCTCCTATAGAGTATTGATATTAATAAATACTTTGCCCTAGTTTGTTCAGTTGGTTTTTATGTAGATGTAGCTTATCATACATCTATATTATTATCAGATTTGGAGTTATAGATTTTATTTGCTTATGTCATCAACATTGTCTATTGTTTTGGTTTTTTGATGTATGATAGGAGTTTTTTAATAACGTCCTCCCTTCTTTTATTAGGTTAAGTTTCATTTTATACTTTTTCAAGTTTCTATTTTTCAAGTTTTCTTCTTTTTTCAAAAATAAAATTTAAAACAGTTATTTTTGGAAAAAGATCCTAAGAGACTATAACATGATATAGAGTATGTTATAATCAGTGACTGTACCTTCTTAAGTAAATTATTAGTTTTTGATACATAATATACCACTTTACAATTTTTTCATAAATAGAGAATGTTACCCAAATTCTTGAAAATACTACTTTTTCTAATTCAAAGGGTGTCAATTTTGCTATAGAATGCAATATTTGACACACCAAAAAGCTAAAATTTGAGTCCAAAAATATTATTTACTACTTTGAGATTAAACCTCGAAATCCAGAAAAATAGTAAGTCCCATTAAGGCTCCTTAATTCAGAGAGCCTTGAACAATCAAATCATTAAAAAGTTGTAAACTGATATATAATAGATATGTGTTTTTTATTTATCTGTATGTGTTATTACAGATTTCTACCTAAATTAACTAAGATCTAAACTTTTTTGTTCCTATGATTGATTTTTATCCTGACTTACGTTTCATGAAACCAATCAATATAAGTTTTTAGTTTGATTAACTTATATATTTTTTCTACATTATTAAATTTAGGAATATCTTTCATTCCTGCAAGGATTCGTAGCAATGTGTTTTTGTTTATCTCTGATATTTTAAGAAGATTTTCTGTATATGGTAAATGTATGTACTTTTCTTTCAGTTTATTCGCTATGTTCATAAACCGTTCATCCAATTTTCTTATCTTTCATCCAACCAGATTACATAACTGCTTTAGAACTCTTCTTGAAAATAAAAATCAGAAACTGCGTTGGTAAAATCTAAGTGTTCGTAAATGAAATATTAAATAAATATTAAAATGTATTTCCGAAAATCTTCACAAGAAATTAGGATTTTAAAAAAGTTTCTTGTAAAAGTTAAGATTGCGTTCAATAATATCTATTAAATAAATATTGCTCTCTTTTGATAAGTATTGTTGAAATCGAAGTTAATATGAAAACAATTATTCAAAACTGTATGATATATTTACTTTGGAATTAGTCTACATTCTAACAATAAAGAAAGTATCAGCATACATAAAAGCATCTATATAACAAAAAGTAATCTTTATATAAAATCATTATTGGTAAGAACAAATAAACGTAAAAATATTAAAATGATTTTACATATTGTACTGGAAAATCAAGTAGTAAAAGATAACTGCTTGATTTATAAAAGTGTTTTCAATATAGTAATTTTTTTGTTTCCCCAATTTTGAGCTTAATTTGACTAATATTTGTAAGTCTACGCAATTATAGTTATGAAAAGATACTATGTTAGTTATGTTTCTTTTATAATTAATGTAAGAAGACATATGATTAGAATGTTAACCTAATTTTATGTAATCTTGTCTGTTTTTGTATATGTGAGTCAAACTAAAAATTGGAGGAGAGTTTTCTTTTTCCTTTATTTCCATAATAATTACATAATTGTATTGCAGAAATTAAATATACACGCCATCTACGTAAATATCAATTAGAAAACATTGAAAAAATGATCAATGGTGGTGTTTTTTCCTCTAATAGTGCTATGTATAAACATTCTTACTGTGGTAATTTTTTAGATGTCGCAGTTGTTTTGTCCCTTTTATGGTAATAATATATGATGGAAAAAACTATTTATATGTTTTTAAGCTGATTAACGTCTATCATAAACGCTGCATTTTTATTGCAGGTGAAAAGTTGTACCATTTTTCTACAGAATTATATTTTTTCTAATTGTTTCTTCTAGATTTATTTTAGGTCTTTGCACTTTCGGTAGGGAGCTACAATGGAATCCTCGTATTTACAGTCGTTTAATCGAAGGTGGTTTCAAAAATTCCGAACTTTAAAATAATATTAAATATTTTAATTATACTTATTTGTATAATACTTTTTATATGGTTCTTTTTAATAAAATAGAAAAGGCCAATAACACTTTTTTATTTTGCTAAGAAGGGCTCAAAATTGTGTTATAGAAACAATAAGTATATTTTTATGTCTTATAAATCTAAACCAATATGACCTAAACCGGTGGTCAAATATATAGGATGCCATTTTGGAAAACCAGTTACTACGATTTTTATAATAATTATGATGGTGAAAATGTTATCATGAATTACAACTAATTACTACAAGAATAATGTTTATGTTGAAGAAATCTTCTTTGTTATGGACTTCATTAAACATATATTTTAAAATAATTATAATGATAATCTTTATGTTTGCATTGTGAGTTGCATCAGAAACTTAAATGTGCCATTTCAAAAGAAAGTATACTCTTTTAACAAATAACATAATTGTATTTTATCTTCTTTTGGCTAAGTTCTTTTTAAATATTTAGAATATGGCACTAATGTGTCGTTTTTAAGCCTCTATTTTAATCGTAAACCTGTTTTTCTAGAAGAAATGTACTAGAATAATGTTTAAATTTCTTGGAAAGTCTTCTTCTGCATAACAAAATATATGTCATATGGTATAATGAAAAACAAACCGGACATCTTATGTAGCTATTAACAAAGAAATTATGTAAAAATATACTGATAATTTATCAGATGGGATGATTTCAAAAGATATTCACTATATAAGTAATAAAGTTCCGCTGGATATGGATTATTTATATAACCAAAATAAATTTGACGACAATTTTGATGAAAAAGGTTTTTATATTTTCTAAACCATATCTGATTGTCTTATTATATTGTTTTCTATACCATTATATAAATATCCATTTTGAAAATATTTACGTCCGTTATCTTTCATAAATTACAATTTCCTATAAAATCAGGAAAGTATAGTTATCAAACAGTAGTTTACAACTTTTTTAAAAGACTATAATTTGACAATGATATAGTGCATAAATATTCTTATTTTTATTAATTTGAGTATTAAATTTGCACATTTATTCATCATAAATTATCTTATGAGAAATATTTTGGGTAAAAATTAAAAAGTTGTAAACTGCTGTTATCAAATAGAAACATAAAATATATTATTAGCAGCTTAATTTACGTTGATTTAGTGTTCTGCTTTCATGAATGTTGAAAATATTTGTTGTCAAGGTTCAATCCTATACTTAGAAAATAGAATTTCTAGTGTATTAGTTATAAAATGATATAGATATATTATCATAATTTATTTATAATATCAATATAATTTATTTTATAAAATAT
>CATNCV010000111.1 GCA_950096965.1 uncultured Clostridiaceae bacterium
GAGTCTGCTCCTAAGTCATCTATAAAAGAAGCTTCCATTGTTACAGAAACATCAGTAACAATGGAAGCTTCTTTTATAGATGACTTAGGAGCAGACTCATTAGATATTGTTGAATTAATAATGGCATTAGAAGAAGAATTCGATACAGAAATTCCAGATTCAGATGCTGAAAAAGTAGTTACAGTGGGTGACGTTGTTGACTACATAAAGGATCATGTTGAATAAAAACATAGAATTTAATTATTAAAATAATAAAATAATCAAAAAGAGGCTGTAAAAAAGTGTATCACACTTTTTTACAGCTTCTTTAACTATTATTGGATTACACCATTTCTTCTAAAAAAATAAAACTTCGTACTAATTAATAATATAGAAAAATATTATTAATAAATATTAATAATTATATAAAAAAATTTCCTAATTTTTACAATTATATTACATTTTTATGTACAACATTGACTACGTGTTGTTAGTTTGTTAAAATTAACTTGGTGGATTAACCAAAGAGAGGAATGATAAAATTGAAACCTAAAGCTTCAACAATAAAAAAAGTAATACTGCCAATTCTAATAGTAATTATAATATCAATACTAATAGTAATACTAAAAAATACAAAATTACTTCAAAGAATAACTATAGGAAATAAGGCAGAGGTGGAACAAACAAAAATAGAATATGAAATGATACTAAATGAAGAAAATAACTTAAAGATATCCTTAAAATTACAAAATGCAAATCGGAATAGAAAAGGTAACACTATCAGATGGAATGACATTAAATGCAAAAAATAAACAAATTCTATCTATAGATAGAACTATGCAAGAAGGAAATGTTTTACACATAGATGTAAAACTAAATGGAAAAGAAGAAGAAGAAAAATATACTTTAATAGCAACAACTAAACCAACAATGATAATAGAAAATAATAATACTTTAGGAGATGGAACAACAAAAACAATAAAAGTAGAATACCCTAATATAGAGAATGTGAAAAACTATTATACATTAAATGGACGGAGAGACATGGCAAGAATACACACAAAGCATAGACTTAAATCTATCTAATAAAGCAAATTTTTTGGCAAAAATAGAATATAAAGAAAATGAAGCAGATAAAAGAATAACAATAAATAGACCAATAAGTTATTTAGAAGCATTAGGAATAACATTTAGCAAAATAACTTGGCAAGAAGGAAAAGCAAGCATACAAATAATAGCAAACAATAAAGAAAACATAGAATATCAAATAAATGCAACAGAAGAAGCAAACTGGCAAAAAGGATATGAAGTAAGTAATTTAAACCATAATGATATTTTATATGCAAGACTAAAAGAAGACAGTGAAGTAATAGCAGAAGAAAATATTACAATAAAAGATGAAGTTGCGCCAACAGAATTTGAAATAGAAGTACTAGAAGAAAATATAAAGGCAAAATCAATAAAAGTAGAAATAAAAAGGTTACCACAAGATAATGAAACAGGTATAAAAGATTACACATATATAGCAGAAAAAATAGAAGATAAAAAAGAAATACCAAATATACCTACAACACAATATAATATATCAGGCTTAGAACCAGAAACCGAATATAAAGTATATGTTATTGCATATGATAATGCAGGAAATTATACAAAAAGTAATACTATAACAGTAACAACACTAGAATATATTCCACCACAAATAGATATAGAAGAAACACATACTCCACGTAGAATAGAATATACTTGGGAAGAATTAAATGATATTGCAAAAATAATATCAGACAACTATGGAGCAGAAGAAGGACAAATAAATAACGATACAGTAGAAGTAAATATAACTACAAATGGAAAAGAGTATATATTAGGAATAGGAGACTGGACAACTGTAAATGGTAAACAAGTAAGAGTATTAGGATTTAACCACGACGAATTAACAAATACAAATGCATATGGAGAAACAAACACTTATGCAGGAATAAGCTTTGAATATCTAGAAAGTATAACAACTGATCAAATAAATAGTACAGCTACAAATGTAGGTGGTTGGGGCGCATGTATGTTAAGAGGAAAATTAAATAGTACAATATATGACAGCTTAGAAAACAGACAATATATAAAGGAAGTAAACAAACAATATGATGACCATTCAACTTTAAAAGTAGCACAAGATAAAATGTGGCTATTATCAGTATATGAAGTATCAGGAAGAAATACTTCAGGAATTACTAACATAGAAGGGGGACAATACAAATTTTATTCTATGGGAGGTACCAACAACAAGGGATTTAATTGGTGGTTACGTTCTATAAGGGGACGTATTTGCCAAGGAGGATCTTGCATTAATGATAGCAAACGAGCTTTCTACTGCCAATTATCTAATATTAGCAATATGAATGCTAATGGAATAGTTGAAGTAACACCAGGATTTGCAATATAAAAAATATTTATAATTAATAGTCTATAAAATAAAAATAGAATATATTTTTGAATAGAATTTCAAAAATATATTCTATTTTTATATACTAGGAAAGTATTCTATTTTAAGTTGAAAACATGAGGGATTAATCAGCTATGAATATCAAAAAGAACTCATAGAATTATTCCATTTTTATAACATTCCTGAAAACAAACAGTTAAAATAGCTGTAAATTTCATTTGCAAAATGTTTCTAAAATATTTGAAATTGTATTTTAAATATATCCAGATGGAAAAAATTTCAAATACCTCTTTCAATTTTAAAAATTATGTTATATAATATAGCAAAAGGAGATTCAAATGGAATTACAAGTTTTAGAGAATAATATAAATTATAAATTTAAAAATAAAGAACTACTAAAAAATGCATTAACACATACTTCGTATGCTTTTGAAAGAAATACAGCTAGTAACGAAAAGCTGGAATTTTTAGGAGATAGTATATTAGAGTTTATATCTAGCAAATATTTATATAAAAATTTTCCTAATCTTTCAGAAGGTGAACTTACTAAAGTTAGAGCTACAATTGTATGTGAGGAAAGTTTATACAAAATTGCTAAAAAACATAACTTTGACAAATTTATATTTTTAGGTAGAAGTGAAACAGCAGTACACAAAGAAGTAAGAAAAGCAATTATGGCAGATAGCGTAGAAGCGGTAATTGCAGCTATATACTTTGACTCTAACTTAGAAGAAGCAGAACGTTTTATAGTAGAAAACTTAAAAGAAGAAGCACTAATTGCTAGTAAAAATGTGGGACAAAAAGACTACAAAACAGTATTACAAGAAAAATTACAAGCTAATGGAGAAGTACATATAAAATATGAAATAATAAAAGAAGAAGGACCAGACCATAATAAAAAATTTACAGCAAAAGTAAGCTGCAATGGTAAGGCACTAGCAACAGGAGAAGGAAAAACTAAGAAGGCAGCTGAAATGGAAGCAGCAAGAAAGGCAATGAATAAATAAAAAGATTTTTAAGTATACACAAGTTAAACTACAAACTTTAATTTACTACTATATCAATTTAATTTGTAGGGGCAAGAATAGCTCGTCTATTCTTCATAGAAATAGCTTAAATAAATAATAAAAGATTTTACAAATTTGCCAGAAAGGAGAAAATGAGATGAAAAAAGAATACATTATACCAATATTTGTTCCACATTTAGGATGTCCACATGCTTGTATATTTTGTAATCAAAGAAAAATAAGTGGAGAACAAAAAAACGTAAGAGCAGACGATGTACGAAAGACAATAGAATATTATTTAAATAATTTCAAAGATGATAATAAGTTAGTAGAAGTAGCTTTTTTTGGAGGTAGCTTTACAGCAATTGATAAAGAACTGCAAAAGGAACTATTAGAAGCTGCAAATGAATACATACAAAAAGGCCTAGTAAATGGTATACGCATATCTACAAGACCAGATGCAATAAATAAAGAAATTCTTAAAATGTTAAAAAAATATAATGTTAAAACAATAGAATTAGGTGTTCAATCTGCAAATAATTATATATTACAAAAAGCAGAAAGAGGACATACTTTTGAAGATGTGAAAAAAGCCTCAAAATTAATTAACAGATTTGGCTTCATATTAGGTCATCAAATGATGGTAGGTTTGCCAGAAAGTACAACATTAGATGAAATAAACACAGCAAAGGCATTAATAAAATTAAAACCAAAAATAGTAAGAATATACCCAGTGCTTGTAATAAAAGGAACTAAATTAGAAGAAGAATATAATAATGGAAATTATGAGCCTTTATCAGTAGTACAAGCAGTAGAACGCTCAAAAGAAGTAGCCAACTTATTTAATAAAAAGAAAATAAAAGTAATAAGAATAGGTCTTCAAAATACAGACGAAATATGTGAGCCAGGAAGTAAAACAAGTCAAGTAGTAGCAGGACCATATCACCCAGCATTTAGGCAATTAGTAGAAGCAGGAATGTGGTATGATGTAATAGTAGCTAAAATAAAAAAATTTAATACAAAAGTAAAACAGGTAGAAATAAAAGCGAACCCAGAAGATGTGAATAATATAATAGGTCATAAAAAAGAAAATATAGAAAAATTAAAAGACATATATGAAGTAGATGTTAGGGTAAAACTAGATGAAACAATAAAAAATGGAAAATTTGAAATAACAATAGAAAAAACATATGATGATATAATAAAAGAAAAACAAAAAGTAAATTAAAAAAGCTTTAAATATTAGTAGATATGAAGAAAGTAGACATATAGATAATATTTTGCATATCATGGTTTTTACTAGAAATATTAATAACTATGATAACACTAATAATAGTATGAAAATTGCACAAAATCAAAAAAGTAGAACTAATTATGGTTCTACTTTTTTGATATCTAAATTAACTTAGAATAAAAAATGCAATAATAACAAATACTTATAAAAAAGGAGATTTTTATGGAATATATAGAAATAAATAGCAAAATTAAAATACGTAGGTATATATATGACTTTATATTATTAATTATTGGATGTGCTATAATGGCAGTATCTACATCATTTTTTTTACTACCAAACCAATTATCATCAGGTGGATTTACAGGTATAGCAACAATAACATACTATTTATTAAAATGGCCAGTAGGAACAGTAATATTTGCACTTAATATACCACTATTTATATTAAGCTACTTTAGAATAGGAAAAGAATTTTTAGTAAAAGGTATATTAGGAACAGTATTTTTATCTATATTTATCGATTTATTTGATAAGTTTAAGCCTCTAACACAAGATAGGGTATTAGGCTGTATTTATGGTGGAATAATTATGGGAATAGGAATGAGCTTAGTATTAAAAGGCTCAAGCTCAACAGGAGGAACAGACCTTTTATCATACATCATAAAATCATATAAGCCATATTATAGAACCAGTAACCTAATAGTAATTATAGATATAGTAATAGTAAGTTTAAATGTAGTATTTTTAAAAGATATAGAGATAGGTTTATATTCAGCAATAACAATATATTTAATGGGAAAAATGCTAGATATAATATTTGAAGGTGTATATTTTACAAAAATGATATTTATAGTGTCAGATAAATACAAAGAAATATCAAAAGAAATAGAACAAAATGTTAGAAGAGGTGTAACAGGCTTACATGCAACAGGAATGTATACAAATGACGAAAAAATGATGTTATGGTATAAGCTCAAGAAATGAAACAATAAGAATAAAGCAAATATGCAAAAAAATAGACAAAAATTCATTTATAGTAATTTCAAATGCAAGAGAAGCTTATGGAGTTGGTTTTAAAAGAAACTAAATTT
>CATNCV010000112.1 GCA_950096965.1 uncultured Clostridiaceae bacterium
TTTTTGGGTGCGTCCCAATTCTCTCACGTCCCAATTCTCTCACCAATTCTCTCAACAATTTTCTCACTTGACAAAACTGATACATATTGATAATATAAAAGCGATAAAAAATATGGAGGAATAAAATGCTAATTTACCCACAAACATATATAGAAAGTGTTAAAGAAATAACAATCGAATTTTTAAAAAATAACAATATAAAAGCACTAATATTAGATGTAGACAACACAATATTAGATTTTGATAAAAAAATACCACAAGGAATAGAAAAGTGGTGTGAAAATTTAAAAAAACAAGGAATTAAATTCTGTATTTTGTCTAATAGCAATAAAGAAGAAAAAGTAAAAATGGTAGCAGACAACCTAAAAATACCATATTTTCATTTAGCTACAAAGCCATTTAAAAGAGGTTTCAAAAAAGCAATAAAATTATTAAATGAAAAAGAAGAAAATATAGCAGCAGTGGGGGATCAAATTTTTACAGATATTATAGGTGCAAATAGATGCAGGTTATATTCAATTTTAGTAAGACCAATTGCAAAAAAAGATTTATTAGTAACAAGAATAAAAAGACCATTAGAAAATATGATAATAAAAACATACTTAAGAAAACAAAAAAAGAGGTAAAAAAATGTATATAAATGATATAAATATAATGTATTATGTGCTAGTAGGAATAATTGGAATATGTGTAGGTCAGTTTATACAATGGTGCAACATTAGGCTTCCAGAATATAAAAAAGTATTTTCAAAAGAATTTTTTACTATATATTTGAAAAACTATAAACCCAAATATATGCTTAGCTTTATAACAGGAGCAATATATATACTACTATTATATTTTATAGGTTGGCAAAATAATATATTATCCAAAATAGAATTAATAAAATACATAATATTAACACCAATGTTACTTTCAGCATTTGTTATAGATTATAAACTTCAAATAATTCCAAACAGACTTAATTTAACCATATTTGAAACAGGGTTAATAGTTACATTTATAGAAGGAATGTATAGCCAAAGTTTAGCAATAAATAATTTATTAGGTAGTATAGTAGGAGCAGGAATATTTTTAATGCTAACCTTAGTAGGTGGTGCTATTGCAGGAAAAGAGGCTATGGGCTTTGGAGATGTAAAGTTTATGGGAGCATTAGGCCTATTTTTTGGATGGCTAAATATAATAGAAGTTTCAGTAATAGCATTTTTGCTAGCAGCAATTATAAGCATAGCGTTAATAATTACAAAAATAAAAAAGACAGATGAATACATACCATTTGGACCATTTATAGTTATAGCAAGTTTAGTAGTAACTATAATACCACAAGAAGTATTACTATTAGCATTATTCAAAATATTTACACTTGGAATGTATCAAGGATAATAAAAAGGTAAAAATAAACGTAAATAAGATTAGAAAGTAGGAGTTTCTATGAATAGTAAAATAAAATGGTTAAGAGAAAAAATGAAAATGTTAAACTTAGAAGGAATGATAATTTCAAACCCAGTAAATATTAGATACCTAACCAATATAGTAGCAGAAGGAATATTATTAATTACAAGGAAAGAAAATATATTCTTAACAGATGGAAGATATATAGAAGAAGTACAAAATATACTAACAATAGATGATGAAATAGTACTGCATGAATTTAAAGAATATACAAAAGATGAATATGAAAACTTTTTTCTATTTTGCGAAAATGTAGGTTTTGAAGAAGATTATATAACATATGCAGGATACAAAGAATATATGCATAAATACAAAGTAAACAATCTTCAAGAAACAGAAAAAATGCTAGAAAAGCAAAGAATGATAAAAGATGAAGAAGAAATACAAAAACTAAGAAAAGCATGTAAAATAACAGATGACTGTTTCACATATTTAACTAAATATATAAAAGTAGGGCAAACAGAAAAGGAAATAGCATTAGAAATAGAAAAATACTTTAGACTAAATGGAGCAGATGGAGTATCATTTGAGCCAATAGTAGCATCAGGAAAAAACTCATCTAAGCCACATGCAGTTCCAACCGATAAAAAAATAGACTTAGGCGATGTAATAACCCTAGACTTTGGCTGTAAATATGAAGGTTACTGTTCAGATATGACAAGAACAATATTTGTAGGATATATACCAGAAGAAGCAAAAAAAGTATATGATTTGGTACTAAAAAATCAGCTTCAAACAGCAAAAGAACTAAAAGAAGGAACCAATATAAAGCAAATAACAAAAATGGTAGAAAATGATTTCAAACTAAATGGATATGAATTAGTTCACGCCTTAGGCCATGGAGTGGGTTTAGATATACATGAACTACCAGCAATAAGTTCAAGAAATGACAAAAATTTAAAACAAAAAATGGTAATAACAAATGAACCAGGAATATATGTACCAGGCAAATTTGGAGTAAGA
The DNA here is from genome assembly GCA_950096965.1 of uncultured Clostridiaceae bacterium. Lineage (GTDB taxonomy): Bacteria > Bacillota > Clostridia > TANB77 > CAG-508 > UMGS1663. The sequence continues at coordinate 2,416 of CATNCV010000112.1, forward strand.
ATAGAAGACACCGTATTAGTAGGAAAAGAAATATCAGAAAACTTAACAAAGTCAAGTAAAGAATATGTTATAGTAGATAAACAATAATGAATTGTGGAAAGGAAAAATAAATGGAAAAGATTCAACAAGTATTACAGAGTATATTAGAAAAGATAAGGAATGCAATAACAAAGATAGTAAACCAAAATAATAGTACAAAACAATTAGGAAATGGCAATTACCATATATACAATGAAAATGGTAGAATAATAATTCAAAATGATAATGAAGACATACCAATAAATTTAGGAACACCTACTAATGGAATCATAAATATTGCAGGTGTAGAATTATCAATAGATGCCATAGAGATAAAAGAAAATCAAATTAATATTAATGAATCTTTGACTCTTGGAGAAGATGGAAAGTTATATTTAAGGGGTAAACGTATTTGCAATGATGAAGTAAATGATGAAATGATAAGGCAGGCAAGACAAAATAACGGAAAATTTAGTGTACATGTAGATAGTAATACTGGGAAAGTTATAATGACAGATCCAGAAAAATATAGAAGCGAAATGTATGATGACGAAGCAAGGAAGAAAACAGAACAAGTATCAAAAGAATGGAGAGAAAATAGCGAAAGAACAAGAGAAAATGAGAAAGAAAATAATAATAAAAATAACGAAGAACATAATATGCAAGATGAAAATGATAGATAGTCAAAGTGAAAAAATATAAAACACTTGATTTTACTAGAAAAATATGGTAGTATAAATAAAGCAAATAAAAAGAAATTTAAAAATTTGAAAGGAGATATACAAAATGGCAGAAGTATATATGGCAGGAGATTTTAGAAATGGTACAACATTTGAAATGGATGGAAACGTATTCAAAGTAGTAGAGTTCCAACATGTAAAACCAGGAAAGGGCTCAGCTTTTGTTAGAACAAAACTAAGAAATGTAATATCAGGAGCAGTTATAGAAAAAACGTTCAACCCATCAGAAAAATACCCAGGAGCAGAAATAGAGAAAAAAGAAATGCAATATCTATATGAAGATAGTGGTTTATATTACTTTATGGATAACGAAACATATGAGCAAATGCCTCTAAACAAAGAACAATTAGGAGATAGCTTAAAATATATAAAAGAAAACATGAATGTAAAAATACTTTCATACAAAGGAAATGTATTTTCAGTAGAACCACCAATGTTTGTAGAACTAGAAGTAACATATACAGAACCAGGATTTAGTGGAAACACAACAACAACATCAGGAAAACCAGCAACACTAGAAAATGGTTATGAAGTATCAGTTCCACTATTCATAAACATAGGAGATGTTATTAGAATAGACACAAGAACTGGGGACTATATGGAAAGAGTATAAAATAATAAATGTACCAAAAGTCAAAAATAATATGTAGTAGAAGTTATACATTTACATTTGTTTTTGACTTTTGTCTTAATATAGAAAAATCGACTTTTGAATATACATTTTAAGTTGTAGAAGTCGCCACCTTTGTTCTAATAAAAATAATAAAGGCAAGAAACGTATATAAAATGAAAGTTACGTAAAAAATAAATAAGGAGAAGAGAGGAAATAAAAATGTCTAATTTAAAAAGCGAATATGATAGAATTTTATCAGAAATTGAAAAAGCAATTTCTAATGAAGAAGAAAAGAAAATAGTAAAAGAAAAAGTTTCAGAATTATCAATGATATTTATAAATGCTATGGAAAATATGTCAAATGTAATTGAAAATAAACTAAAAGAAATGGAAGAAAAACAAAATAACCTAGACAGTAAACTAAACAAAATTCAAAATACAGTAAAAGAAATAGAAAGTGACATATATGATGAAGAAGAAACAGGAGAATATGACTTTGAAATAGTATGCCCATACTGCAACAACGAATTTGTAACAGATTTAAGCTTAATGAACGAAGAAAAAACAGAAATAAAATGCCCAGAATGCAATAACATAATAGAGTTAGACTGGAATGATGACTGCGATTGTGAAGAAGATGACGATTGTTGTTCAGGCCACCACCAACATTGTGGTAGTTGCCATGGATGTGGTGATGAAGATTGTGAAGAAGAAAACGAAGACGAAGACATGTAAATTTAGAATTAAAGAATAATAAAAATGAATAGTGAATAATTAACTTAAAAAATATTTAGTAATTATTCATTATTCATTTTTCACTATTAACTATTCATTAAAAAGCATTAATAATCCCCCCAATATGACTGGGGGATTACTTTGAAATTATTGTAAGTAGTGATATTAACAAGTTATAGATTTAGAAAAATAGAAAAGATTATGACTTGTTATTACATAAGCATTGCCCAAAAGTCATTATTTGATATACAATATAAAAGTCGATTCCGAAAATAGATGCTGCTATTTTTGTTGCAAACACAATGATGAATAAAGTAATTAATATTGAAAGAACAATAACAAAAGACATTGCACCTGACTCAGATGATTTTCCAGTAATAGAGCCATTAAGAACTAAAATAATAGTAGCAGATAAAAGTGAGAAAAAATATTAATATTAGGGGTAAATGATTTAAAGAATAGTGAATAATTACCAAATGTACTCTTCTTTTTTGGGAAAAAATTATTCATTATTAAATATTAATTGCGACTTGTTAAAGTCGCACATTTGGTGGAGATGAGGAGAGTCGAACTCCTGTCCAATATTTTTTCCATATTAATATCTACGAGTGTAGTTTGTTATTAAATTTCCTTTGTAATAACATTAACAAACAAACATTATTATAAAGTAGCTATATAAATACCCACAATTTCCATAGCAAGAAATTGCTTTGTTTCCTACTAGTTCGTCGCCTTATCCGAAAGCGTAGGTTCAATCGGTAAAACGTCGCTGCAAACTAGGCAGCGTATGCTAATTCTCTATTATCAGCGTTTATATTTATTTTTGCTTTTTTTAAGTGGCCAAAGCAACCATCCACTACTCGCTGGTTAAAACTTCTAAAATACTGTCGAAACCAATTACATCCCCAAGTTTAATTGTAAATTAATTACATTATTATTATACTATAAAGAAGTAATAAATACAACTGTTTTTTTATGGAAGTTTTTAAGACTAAAATAATTATTGCTTACAATTCATAGCTAATATTAAATATAGATAATTACCCCTACATTTATATTGCAGCAACTATTGATTTAAAAAATAATTTACAGTTGCATATAAATAGAAATATGGTATAATTATTAAAAAAAGAAAAAGGGAATAAGCAATGCAAAAATTTTTTGTAAAAGATAATCAAATAAAAGGTGAAATGATAGAAATATTAGGAGA
>CATNCV010000113.1 GCA_950096965.1 uncultured Clostridiaceae bacterium
GAAAGGTAAAGAAAAAAAAACGAAAAGAAAAAAAGGAATGGCACATATAACATTAGTTATTTGGATAATAGTTATAATTATTATAGGATATTTAGGGATAAACTTTATATTAAAAGAAACTGGAAAAGGAAAAGTGGAAAACTTAAAAACAGATATGTTATTAGTTCAAGCAAAAATAAAAGTAATTGAACAAGAAAATGAAATGAATAAAGAAGAGAATCCATTAAAAGGTTTAAAAGTTTCAGAAAATTTAGAAGATGAAAATGTAAAAAGTTTAATAGAAAATAAAGTAATAAATATAGAGGATGAAAACTTTGACAAATACTATATAATAAATTCAGAAACCTTAAATGAACTAAAATTACAAGATAATTTAAAAGGGGAATATTACATAGTAAATTATAAAACTTATGAAATAATTTACTCAAAAGGAATTGAAATAGAAAACGAAATGCACTATTCATTAACTGAAATTTTGGAACATACAGAGAAACGCTAGAAATGGACCTTTGCGCTTCCGAATTCGGAAGCGCAGGGGACATCCTATATAAGGATAAAAAAATAAAACTAAAAAGAATCAGATAAAATTAGAAAGTTGAAGAAATAAATGATTAAAAGGAGAGTTATAAAATGAAAGATGTAATGAAAAGTAATATTTATGATATAGAGGAAACAATAATAATAGTAGGAAGTTGTCTTAAAAATATGCAACCAAAAGGATATGAAAAAATAAAGGAATTATCAGAAAATATATATGAACTATGTTTAGAAGAAACACATATAAATATGGCAATAACAAAAATAGGTGGAATGTTAAGAACAGGGAAAATAAAAAATATAATATTTGCTACTGTTGATAAATCACCACACTGTATACAAGTACATTATATAAGAAATGAACTTGAAAAGATGATGAATTTGAATGATATAAACATTACCAATTATGTAGTAGTGGATAATGAATTAGTAGAAATAGATGATAAAGTAATATCAATATCAAAACAGTTATCAAAACTAAAAAATATGACAAATAAAATATAAAAAATAATGAAACTAGAAATTAGAGCATATATAAACTTAGAAAAATTATTAGAAGAGTTTACTAAAAATACAAATTCTAACCTCTAATTTCTACATTGTAAAGGAAGGTAAAAATTGAAAGAAAAAGAATTACAAAGATTAACTGAACTAAAACAAATAGAAGAAAACCTACATTCACAAGGAATAGAATACATATGTGGAATAGATGAAGCAGGGCGTGGTCCGCTAGCAGGGCCAGTAGTAGTTGCAGCAGCAATAATGCCAAAAGATTCAATGATAGAAGGAGTTAATGACTCAAAAAAAGTTTCAGAGAAAAAAAGAGAATTACTATACGAAAAAATAACTGAAGAAGCAATAGCTTGGGGAGTAGGAATAATAGACCAAAAAGAAATAGATAGTATAAATATACTAAACGCAACAAAAGAAGGACTAACTCAAGCGATAAAAGCACTAAATGTAAAGCCAGATAGAATAATAGTAGATGCCCTAAATGGAATAGATACACTTCGGAATACCATATACCTCAATAATAAAAGGAGACGCAAAATGCTATTCAATAGCAGTAGCCTCAATAATAGCAAAAGTAACAAGAGATAGAATAATGCGTCAGTGGGATGAAATATACCCTATGTATGGCTTTGAGAAACATAAGGGATATGGAACAAAAGCACATATAGAAGCAATAAAAGAATATGGCTTATGCCCATTACATAGGCTAAGCTTTACTAAAAATATTCACTAAAAGGGACGCCCTTTTTTCGAAAAAATTTACTAAAGTGGACACTCCTTTAAAATAAAAAAGTAATGAACTAATAGGAGAACATATGAAAAAATACAATAAAATAGTAGCGACAGAATTAAATAGAATACTTCCATATCACTTGTTAGGTGTAGTTTTACATTCAGGTGAAAATTCAGATAAAATAATATATTTAAAAGATGGTAAGGTTGATATGATAGTAAATAAATAGAAAAGGAAAAACAAAATGTACTACATATATATGTTAAGATGTGAAGATAACTCAATTTATACAGGAATCGCAAAAGACTTAGAACACAGACTAAATGAACATTTTACAAAAGACGAAAAATGTGCAAAATACACAAAATCCCATAAGGCTAAAAAATTAGAAATAGCATTGGAAACTAAGAACAAGTCTTTAGCGTCTAAATTGGAATACGCAATAAAGAAGTTGGATAAAAGCAAAAAGGAAAAATTAATAAAGGATCCTAACTTATTAGGAGAATTTTTTAAAGAAAAGATAGATATAAATGAATATTTATTATATAAGATAACATAAAAACATTGAAATTTATGTTATTGAATGTTATACTAGGTATGAAAAGATAAAAAAAGATATCCTTTTTTCACTAAAACATGGCAACACAAGTTAAATAAAGTTATTTAAAGGAGGTATAATATGCAAGAAGAAAAGAAAAAAATAATGGGATATACTGAAGAACAGATTAGAGCTAGTTTTAGGGAAGAAGAGCAATTACCTAATACTACTGAAAAAATTTGGACAGACAAATCAACTCTTAAAATTTTAATTGAAGGAGAACAATTACTTACAGAAGCGGAAAAGGAATACTTAGAAGATGTTTAGTAGAATGAAAAACACAAAGTATTGACCAAATAAATTATTGCAATTATTAAAAAGGAACAGAAAAAAGCCATTGAAAATTAATATTTTCAATGGCTTTTTTACTATTTGTTATTATTACTTTTTATAAAACCTCTAATAGTATCATACAAATAAGGCTTAAATTCTTCAATAGGTAGAGGTTTCTTGTATAAAATAGAATGATAACAAGTAGAACTTACAAGTTCAACAATCATAAATAAAGTTATTTCAACATTTTGTAAACCATATTCTTTAGCACTTTTCAAAAATAATTGATAAAAACCATTTGGGTTACTTTCGCTATCTTCACAAAGTTTATGAACAGTTTGATTATATATTCCCCAAGATAAATTTTTAGAAATAAACTTTAATAAAGTAGGAGTTTTATTTAGTTCATCAATCACATAATTTATAACAAAAATAACTTGGTCAGCAAAATTTTCAATATAATTTTTATTAAGTAATCCAACTGCCTCATTAAATAATTTAGTTGCCTTCCTAGAAATAAGAATATCTCGTATTTCATATTTATCTTTAAAATATATATAAAAAGTACCTTTAGCAACATTAGCATTATCAACAATTTCCTGAATAGAAGTATCGGTTATACCCTTCTCAGTAAATAATTTAAAAGCAGTATCTAATAATCTATTTTCCTTATCTTTCTCCATATTTCATTATCCCCCTATTCATATTATGCCATATTTTGTACGATTGGTCAATATATTTATTAAAGAAGTTTTGATGTGTTAAATAAGCCGTCAGAAAGTTTGAAATATTAATGATTTTTAGATGTTAACGGTTCATTAAAAAATTTAAGAACTTCTATGCTCAATTTTTGGCACCCTTTCTGTGCTCGTTCCTTTAAAGTAAAGGAACGCCACGAACAATTTCCAAAAATTTCGCAAAGAATTTCTAAAATTATTTTAACTCACACATTAACATCTAAAAATCATTTATATTTCAAACTTTCTGACTACTCTACTATTTTAAATTCAAAAAATTTTTATAAATATATTGACTAATGGTCATAAACGTAGTACAATAAATTCTGAAGTGACCAACGGTCATGAAACGAAAGGAGAATAAATATGCATAAATTTGGAGAATTTGTATGTAAATACAAAAAAGCAATTTTAATAATTGCACTACTACTATTAATTCCATCTATAATAGGAATGAAAGCAACAAGAATAAACTACGACATATTAGTATATCTTCCAAGTGATATAGAAACGATAAAAGGCGAAAAAATATTATCAGAAGATTTTAATATGGGAGCATTTTCCATTATTATACTGGATGATATGAACACAAAAGATATTATAAAATTAGAAAATAAAATAAAAGAAATAGAGAGTGTACAAAAAGTAATAAGCATAGCAGATGTTTTAGGAACAAGCATTCCAAAGGAAGCTTTACCAGATGATTTAAAAGATAAGATATATAAAGAGAATTCAACCATCATGCTAGTAACTTTTAAAGATGGAATATCAGAAGATAGCACAATAAAAGCAGTAGAAACTTTAAGAGATATAACAGACCAAAGGTGCAAAATAAGTGGAATGGCATCAACCGTTATAGACACTAGAAATTTATCAGACTCAGAAGTAGCAATATATGTAATAATAGCAGTATTACTTTGTCTTTTAGTACTAGAAATAGCACTAGATTCATATGCGGTACCAGTTATAATATTACTAAACATAGGAATAGCAATTTTATACAATATGGGAACAAATATAATGCTTGGAGAAATTTCATACATAACAAAAGCAATAAGTGCAGTTTTGCAATTAGGAGTAACAATGGACTTTGCAATATTCCTATATCATAGTTATATGCAAGAAAAAGAACAGTGCGAAAATAAAGAAAAAGCAATGGCAAATGCAATATCAAAAACACTAGTATCAGTAATAGGAAGTTCACTTACAACAATAGCAGGCTTCTTGGCATTGTGCAGTATGAACCTAACATTAGGAAGAGATATTGGTTTAGTAATGGCAAAAGGAGTATTTTTAGGAGTAATAAGTGTAGTTACAATATTACCAGCAATGATACTTGAACTTGATAACTTAATACAAAAAACAAAACACAAAGAAATATTACCAAAATTCACAAGAGTAAAAGAATTAGTAATAAAACATTATAAACTAATAGCAATAATATTCATTATAATTTTACCAATAGCATTTTATGGATATACAAACACAAAAGTTTATTATAACTTAGATAAATCATTACCAAAAACTTTAGAGAGTGTAATAGCAAATAATGAACTAAAAGAGAAATTTAACATGGTATCAACTGAGTTACTATTAGTAGATAAAAACTTACCAAATTCTAAAGTAGAAGAAATGGTAAACAAAATAGAAGAATTAGATGGAATAGAATGGACAATAGGATCTTCAAAATTACAAAAATTAGGAATACCAAAAGAAGCTATTCCAGAAGATATAAAAGAAATATTTGAAAGTGAAAAATATCAAATAATTATAATAAATTCAAAATATGAGATGGCCACAGATGAGCTAAACAACCAAGTAGAAGGCATAGACAATATAGTAAAACAATATGACGAAAATGCAATGCTAGCAGGAGAAGGCCCACTAATGAAAGACTTAGTACAAATAGCAGACCATGACTTTAACAGTGTAAATGTAGTTTCAATAGCAATAATATTTATACTTATGATAGCCGTTCTAAAATCAATATCATTACCAGTAATACTAATAATGGTAATAGAATTCGCAATATTTATAAACATGGGAATTCCATACTATACAAACACAGTACTACCATTTGTAGCCTCAATAGTAATAGGAACAATACAACTAGGAGCAACAATAGACTATGCAATACTAATAACAACTAAATATATAAGCGCAAGAAAAGAAGGAAAAGATAAAAAGGAGTCAGTATCAGAAGCATTAGGAACATCTATAAGCTCAATAGTAGTAAGCGGACTATGCTTCTTTGGAGCAACCTTTGGAGTAGGAGCATACTCAAAAATAGAAATGATAGGTTCAC
>CATNCV010000114.1 GCA_950096965.1 uncultured Clostridiaceae bacterium
TTTATAATTATAATAATAAATTCTTTATATACTATAACATATTAAAATACTAATATGTTAATCCCCACTCATTTTTACAAATTTCTGTATATTTTTCTATAATAAATAGAAATGAAATGATTTTGTGAGTTCTAATGTTCCATTAAAAATTTTAAAATAAAAAAATGCTCTTATGAAAAAATATATAAAGAATCAAGAACTTAATGAATTAATAATTTTAAATTAAAAACACAAAAGTGAAATATATTAGTCATAGTATTAAATGTCATAATCATAACCACCCGTAAAACGGGTGGTTTGCTCTATGCCTAGAAGGCTTTTGTACTGGCACTTCTGGGCTTAAGTCCTACTGAACGGTTTGCCAACCGCATTTCTTTTTCAGGCTACCACTTAAGTGGTCCTAATCCTTTTTTTATTTTTCTTTCTTTTTCCTTTTCTTCTTTTTCAAATGGATCTACATATTCTTTTATACTTATTTGGTCTGTCGCTATATCTTCCTGTAATTGTTTTTTTATCTATTCTTCTATTGCTTTTCTATTTTTGCCTACTGTATCCACATAATATCCTTTACACCAAAAATGCCTATTTCCATATTTATATTTTAAATTTGCATGTCTATCGAATATCATCAAACTGCTTTTTCCTTTTAAATATCCCATTATACTTGACACACTATACTTTGGTGGAATACTTACAAGCATATGTATGTGATTTGGACATAACTCTGCCTCTATTATTTCTATCCCTTTTTGCTCACATAATCTCCTTAATATTACTCCTATATCTTTTCTTATTTGTCCATATATTTGCATTCTTCTGTATTTTGGCGCAAATACTAAATGGTATTTGCAATTCCATGTGCTGTGTGCTAAACTATTATTGTCTTTCATGACAAAATCCTCCTTTTCGATTTTTTTTTTGCGGTTGGCGACCACATCTATTATATCAAAAAGGAGGATTTTTTCTACTCATAGCTAGAAGCTTTTAGAACCCCATGTAAAACATGGGGTTTTCATAAGTCAAAAATATAATCAATTATTTAAAACTAAATAATTGATTATATTCTTTCTTCTAATTTATTACCTTTGCTAAATTAGCTTTATTTAAAATAATGAAAAATGAAATAGAAATTTATTAAGTAATATATAGTAAAGTTTTCTATTTTTCTCCTATCTTAAGTCTTTTTATTGCTTTTATATAAATTTTTAAATTTCATATTCTAAACTAATCTTACTAAATTTTTGTAATATATCATTATACTGGTCAATAGTAACTTCATCTATTAATATTTTTGTGTATCTATCATCACTATTTTGTAATTTTTCAGTATTTCTATAATATTGTAATAATTTCTGTTCAATGATATCATATTCATATTCAGTATATATTCTATTTTCTATTTCTATGCCTAATTTTTCTAGTGTTTGTATATCTTCTTTATTTAAGTATTTATTAAAATATACTATTTCTTGATTAAAATACTTTTGTGTCCAATTATCATATTCTGATTTTTTCATAATTTGTTTTATTCCTTCCTTTATTATTATGATTTGCAATTTTTTAATTATAGCATATTTTTCATATAATAAACCAGTTAAGTTACCAAAAGTGTACTTTTTTTGAAAAATTTATACTTTTTTATATGAATACTTAAATCTACCAATTAGCTCAAAGTGTTATTTTCCATAGCTTATAAGTTACTTCCACTTTTTGCCTTTCATTACTCTTCGAATTGGCTATTGTATAAGTCTGCGTAGAATCCGCCTTTTGAAAGTAGTTCTTCGTGTGAGCCTTGTTCTACTATGTCGCCATGGTTCATTACTAGTATTAGGTCAGCGTTTTTTATTGTTGAAAGTCTATGGGCTATTATGAAGCTTGTTCTTCCTTTCATTAGGTTATCCATTGCGGATTGTATTTGTAGTTCTGTTCTTGTGTCTATTGAACTTGTTGCTTCATCTAATATTAGTATTTCTGGGTCTGCTAGTATTACTCTTGCTATTGTTAGTAATTGTTTTTGACCTGCTGAAATATTACTTGTTTCTTCATCTAGTATCATGTCATATGCTTGTGGCAGTGTTTTTATGAAGTGGTGTACGTGTGCTGCTTTTGCTGCTTCTATTACTTCTGTGTCTGTAGCATCTGGCTTACTGTAACGTATATTTTCTTTTATGCTTCCTCCAAATAACCAGGTGTCTTGAAGTACCATTCCGAACATTTTTCTTAGGTCTTCTCGTTTAAAGTCTTTTATATTTATTCCATCTACTAATATTGCACCTTTGTTTACGTCATAAAAACGCATTAATAGTTTTACTATTGTGGTTTTCCCTGCTCCTGTTGGTCCTACTATTGCTATTTTTTGTCCATCTTTAATTTTAGCGCTAAAATCATTTATTATTATTTTGTCTTTATCATAACCAAATTGTACGTGGTCAAATGTTACATTTCCTTTTAAGCCTTTTATAGATTTTGGATTTTCTACATCTTTTGCTTCTTCTGGCTGTTCTAAAAATTCAAATACTCTTTCTGCTGCTGCTACCATTGCTTGAAGCATACTTGATACTTGTGCTATTTGGTTTATTGGCTGTGTGAATTGCTTGTTATATTGTATAAATGATTGTATGTTTCCTACTGTAATTTTTCCTTGTATTGCTAAGTATCCACCTAATATGGCTACCGCTACATATCCTACATTTCCTATAAAGTTCATTATTGGGTGTATTAAACCTGATAGGAATTGAGATTTCCATGCTGATGAATATAGTTCATTATTTGCTTTTCTAAATTCTTCTAAGGCTTTTTCTTCTCCTCCAAAGGCTTTTACTATTGTATGCCCTCCATATATTTCTTCTACTTGGCCATTTAAGTGGCCTAAGTAGTCTTGTTGCTTTTTAAAATATTTTTGTGATTTTCCTACTATTATTTTTACTAGTACTACTGTAACTGGTAGTATTAGTAAAGATATTAATGTCATTTCTACACTTATTGATAACATCATTATTAGTATTCCTATTAATGTACATACTGCTGTTATTATTTGTGTAATACTTTGGTTTAAGTTTTGTGAAACTGTGTCTATATCGTTTGTAACAATTGATAGAACTTCTCCTTTTGTTTTTTTGTCAAAGTAGCTCATTGGTAATTTGTTTATTTTTTTAGCTAAGTCATTACGTAAGTTATAAGTTAGTTTTTGTGATACTCCTGTCATTGTAAAACCTTGTACTAGTGAGAATAACGCACTTATTAGGTATAGGGTAAGTAGGCTTAAAAGTATTGCCCCTATTTTACCAAAGTTTATCCCTTCTCCTCCTGATAATTTGCTTACTAAACCATTAAATATTTCTGTTGTTGCATTTCCTAATATTTTTGGTCCTACTATTGAAAATATTGTACTTCCTATTGCAAATATTATTACAACTACTACTGCTATTTTATATTTTGATAAATAGTCTTTTATTAATTTTTTTGTAGTTCCTTTAAAGTCTTTTGCTTTTTCTACTGTTTTTCCTGCTGGCCCCCTTCCGAGGTCCACCCATTGGTCCTGGCATACTTAGTCCACCTCCTTACTGTTATTTTTATTTAGTTCTTTTTCTGATAATTGTGAAATTGCTATTTGTTTATATGTTTCACATGTTTTCATTAATTCTTCATGTGTTCCTTTTCCTACTACTTTTCCTTCTTCTAATACTACTATTTGCTGTGCATTCATTATTGTGCTAATACGCTGTGCTACTATTATTACTGTTTTTCCTTTTACTTCTTTTGATAAGGCTTTCCTTAGTGCTTTATCTGTTTTTAAGTCTAGTGCTGAAAAACTGTCGTCAAATACTAATATTTCTGGTGACATTGCAATTGCTCTTGCTATTGATAAACGTTGTTTTTGACCTCCTGATACATTATTTCCTCCTTGTGCAATAGGTGAATCATATTTTTCTTCTTTTGATAAAATAAATTCTTCTGCTTGTGCTATTTTAGCAGCTTTTATCATGTCTTCATCACTCATTTGAGGGTTTCCATATTTTATGTTTGATTTTATTGTTCCTGAAAATAGTATTCCTTTTTGTGGTACAAAACCTATCTTTTTTCTTAATTCTTTTATAGGTACATCTTTAATATTTGTGCCATCTATTAAAAGTTCTCCACTGGTCACATCATAAAAACGTGGTAGTAAGTTTACTATTGTTGACTTTCCGCTTCCTGTACTTCCTATTATCGCTGTTGTTTCACCTGGCTTTGCTGTAAAGTTTATATCTGTTAACATTTCTTCATCTGCATCTGGATATCTGAAACATACATTTTTAAATTCTACTAAGCCTTTTTTATCTTCTTTAAATCTTTTTATTTTTTCTTTATTTGCTATGCTTAAGTCTTTTTCTAATACTTCATTAATACGTTTTGCTGATACTGCTGCACGTGGTAACATAATTGATATCATTGAAATCATTAAGAAGCTCATTACTATTTGCATTGTGTATTGTATAAATGCCATCATGTCTCCAACTTGCATTATACCTTCGTCAACCTTATGACCTCCTACCCATATTATAAGTAGCATTATAGAATTCATTACAAACATTAACGCTGGCATCATTATACTCATGGCTCGGTTTACAAATATGTTTGCTTTCATTAGGTCTTTGTTAGAGCTATCAAAACGCTCTTCTTCTCTTTTACTTGTGTTAAATGCTCTTATTACTGGAAGACCTGTTAATATTTCTCTTGATACTAGGTTTAGTTTATCTACTAAGTTTTGTAATACTTTAAATTTTGGCATTGCTACTGTAAACAATATTAATACAATTGCTATAACACATAAAATAGCAAAACCTATAATCCAAGCCATAGATGTGTCACTATTAGCAAGTACCCTTAAAAAGCCACCTATTCCTATAATTGGTGCATATACAACTACTCTAAATAGCATAGAAATTAGGCCTTGTATTTGTTGAATATCGTTTGTACTTCTTGTTATTAATGACGCTGCACCCAATTCTCTAAATTCTTTTGTTGAGAAATTCATTACTTTTTTGAATACTTTATCTCTTAAAGTTCTTCCTAAATTAGCTGCTACTCTAGAAGATAATAACATAATTACAATTGCTGATATCATACTAATTAATGCAATTCCTAGCATTTGAAGACCTGACATAAAAATATAATTATTTTGAATTTTATCTGTATTCATTCCTACAGCTTTGTATTCTTCTTTTACGCTACCTATTGCTGCTTGTGCTAAAATTGAGTCATTCATTCCATTCAGGCTTTCTTCTATCTTTTGGAACATAACGTCAAACTGGTCTTGTGGCATTGCACCTAATAATTCTAACAAGCTCATTTGGTTCATTATTGCTGGTGGAATTGGTATATTGTCTCCATTTATTTCTTGTGCTATTTGCTCTATACCTTTTTCTGCTTGGGTTTGCTCTTCTGTATTTGTTCCCATTGTAGGGGCCTTAGCTTTGTCAAGCGACCCACTTATACTTTCTACTTCTTCACTCTCATATTCTTGCATACCTTGCATTGTATTTACTAACTGCTCTTTTATCTTCTCCGTAGTTTGCTCATTAGTTACATTTGAAAGAATCATAAGTGGTTTTGCCATTAATGTTCCTAACTCATTTAGTTCATCTTTACTTAATTCATTTATTATGTATAAATCTT
>CATNCV010000115.1 GCA_950096965.1 uncultured Clostridiaceae bacterium
TAAATAATTTTGTAATACAACTGTAATCTAAAAGTAAAAAAATAGTAATACATTTTCATTAAATTAATGATATAATATAAAGACAGTTTGTAAAAAAAGGTGGAAATATGAACGGAGAAAATAATGTAGAACAAAAAGTAGAACTTGAAAAAAAGAATACTAAAGAACAATTTGATGAAATACTAGAAAAAATAAAAAAAATGTCTGAAGCAATAGAATTACATGATGATGTAAAAAAAGCGGTAGAAAAAGAAGAAGTAGACTATAATTATTTAAGATATATAGAAAATTCTTTAGAAGAAAAACTTTTTCGGAAGAGCAAATATAAAAGAAATAATGCCAAAAATTTTATTAGAAGTAATATGTGAAGATTTAAAAAATATAGAAAATTTTGAACCACAAAAATTACAAATAGAAAATATAGGTTCGCATTTTGAAAATAGTGAAAACTATATAGATAAAATATGCACATATGATAATAATTTAATAAGTGTATTTGGAATTAGTGAATTACATCCAAATAAAGTAATAAAGTATGACGCAAGAAAATTTAGTAGAGTAGATATGATAGAAGCAATTAGTGCAAAATATGAAGAGGGACAAAAAATAAAGCTATATCAATTTGATGAGTATTATATAGTAGTTGAAGAAGAAAAAATAAAAGTATATTCTGAAAGAAAAATAACGGCCTTAGCAAAAGTCGAAGAAACAATATTTGATAAAATTAAATCAAAACTATCTAATATATTTACCAAAAAAAGAAGTTGTCCAAACTTAGAATTAGTATATGATAGTAATCCTAATAGACTAACAAATTTTGAGAATAAAAGTAAATTTGCTGCAAAAAATAGAATGAAAGCATTACTAAACTGTGAAAGAGAAATTACAAGAGCATAGAAAAAGTTGACCAAAAAGGAGAAAAAAATGAGATTAGACAAATTTCTAAAAGTTTCAAGAGTAATAAAAAGAAGAACTGTTGCAAATGAAGCAGCAGATGGAGGCAGGGTTTCAGTAAATGGAAAAGTAGTAAAACCAAGCTATGAAGTAAAAGAGCGGAGATATTGTAGAAATAAAATTTGGAGATAAAATATCTAAATTTGAAATTATAAAAATACCACAAGTAGCAGGGAAAGACATAGGAGAATTAATAAAGTTATTATAAGAAATTCTAAAAACTACTATTCAGAAAGAATAAAAAATAGAGTAAATTTTACTAATTTAGTATTGAAATTTACTCTATTTTTTCATATTGTATATAATTTAAATTAAAAAATATAAATATTATGAAAACTGTTAAAAAATGTAGTTAAATAAGGTATAATAAAATTATATTATTGAATTTGAAAGGAGATATCATTATGTTTTATTTTACAGTGTTATGAAAGCGGAACAAGTATGTATTAAAAATGGGAGGAGGAAAAATAACAACACAAAAACTTGATCGATCTGCTATTGACAAAGTAGAAACAAAAAAAGAAATACCAGCTTTAGTAGTTGATGAAACTGCAAAGGAAGAGGGAGTTACTGCAAAACACCTTGGAAAAAGGACAATAGAAGTAACAGCTAATGTTAGAGGCAAAATGGCAACTAAGTTATACAAAGAAACTCTAAGCATTGATAAGTCAGCAAAAGCAATTAGAAAAATTGCTGAAGACTTCTGGGCTGAAGATGGTATATATGTAAAAAAAGAAGAGATATATCAGGCAATATGTAAGGCAACGAGGGGACTAGCTGGTATACACATTCAAGCAATATATTAAAAATGGTATCAAACAAAAAGGATTGGAAAATTCCAATTCTTTTTGTGTTTTATGTTGTTTACAAACATAAATTATGATATACTTTTTTTGCAATGCAAAAGATATAAAATACAAAAAATAAGAGAACTGTTTTCAGCGTTTCAATCTTGGAATGAGGGAGAACGTTCAGAAGGAGAAAAGGGATGTCAAATTTTGTACACTTACACATACATAGTGAGTTTAGCTTACTAGATGGAGCAAATAGAATAAAAGATATACCAGTTATAGCCAGTAAATTAGGAATGAATGCAATAGCAATTACAGACCATGGCTCTATGTTTGGAGTTATAGACTTTTACAAAGCCTGCAAGGCAAATGATATAAAACCAATTATAGGGTGCGAAGTATATGTAGCACCACGAACAAGGCATGATAAAGACCCTAATTTAGATAGTAAATATAACCACTTAATATTACTAGCAAAAGATAAACAAGGTTACCAAAACTTATCAAAATTAGTTTCTATAGGCTACACAGAGGGTTTTTATTATAAACCACGTATAGATAAAGAAATACTAGAAAAATACCATGAAGGCCTAGTATGCCTAAGTGCATGTTTAGCAGGAGAAGTAAACCAAGCAATACTAAATAATGATATGAACGAGGCTAAAAAAGTAGCACTATGGTTCAAAGAACTATTTGGAGAAGACTACTACCTAGAAATTCAAAACAATGGAGTAAAAGAGCAAGTATTAGTAAATCAAAAACTAATAGAACTATCAAAAGAGCTAAACATTCCACTAGTAGCAACTAATGATGCACATTACTCAACAAGAGAAGATGCATACAACCATGAAGTACTACTATGTATTCAAACAGGAAAGAAAATGTCAGATGAAGACAGAATGCGTTTTGAAACAGATGAATTATATATAAAATCTCCAGAAGAAATGAGTGACTACTTCTCAAATGTACCAGAAGCGATAGAAAACACAGTAAAAATAGCAGAAAAATGCAATGTAGAATTTGAATTTGGGCATACAATATTACCAAACTATAATGTCCCAGAAGAATTTGAAACACACTATGACTACTTAGAATATCTAACAAAAAAAGGCCTACAACAAAAATACAACTTCCCAGAAGTGCCAGATACCCCATTAGGGACGTTTCCTAATGAGAATGAAATAATAAAAAGAGCCGAATACGAATTAGACGTAATAAAAAAAATGGGCTACGTAGACTACTTCCTAATAGTATGGGATTACATAAACTATGCCAAAACCCACGACATACCAGTAGGCCCGGGTCGTGGTTCGGGTGCAGGTTCAATAGTAGCATATGCAATAGGAATAACAGATATAGACCCAATAAAATATAACCTACTATTCGAACGTTTCTTAAACCCTGAAAGAATTAGTATGCCCGACTTTGATGTAGACTTCTGCTACGAAAAAAGAGATAAAGTAATAGAATACGTATGCGAAAAATATGGCTATGACCACGTATCACAAATAATAACCTTTGGAACAATGTCAGCAAGAATGGTAATACGTGATGTAGCAAGAGTACTAGATGTTCCATATGCTGAAGCAGATAAACTTGCAAAAATGATACCAAATGAAATACATATAACAATAAAAAAAGCAATGGAGCAAAATAGAGAGCTAAGAGATTTATACGAATCAGATTCAGAAATAAAAAAACTATTAGACATAGCAATGGCATTAGAAGGAATGCCACGTCAGGCCTCAACACATGCATGTGGAATAGTAATAACAAAAGACCCAGTAGATACATATGTACCACTATATGTAAGAGAAGGAAACATATCTACACAATTTATAATGACAACCCTAGAAGAACTAGGTTTATTAAAAATGGACTTTTTAGGACTACGTACATTAACAGTTATAAAAGACACAATAGACTTAGTAAAAAAAGATAAAAACATAGAAGTAGAATTTGACAAAGACATGAATGATCCAAAAGTATATAAACTATGGCAAGAAGGGAACTCAGTGGGAATATTCCAATTTGAATCACAAGGAATGACAAACTTCATGAAAGAGCTAAAACCAGATAGCTTAGAAGATATCATAGCTGGAGTTTCACTATACCGCCCAGGACCAATGGATCAAATACCAAGATATATAGCAAACAAAAAAGACCCTGAACACGCAGTATACACACACGAAAGCCTAAAACCAATACTAGAAGTAACCTATGGATGTATGGTATACCAAGAACAAGTTATGCAAATAGTTAGAGACTTAGCAGGATACTCACTAGGAAGAGCCGACTTAGTACGTCGTGCAATGGGGAAGAAAAAGCTAGACGTAATGGCAAAAGAAAGAGAAATATTTATACATGGGCAAGTAGACGAACAAGGAAATGTAATAGTTCCAGGCTGTGTACGAAATGGAATAGACGAAAAAAGTGCAGACAAAATATTTGATGAAATGGCAGAATTTGCAAAATATGCCTTCAACAAATCACACGCAGCAGCATATGCAGTAGTATCATATCAAACAGCATACCTAAAAGCATACTATCCAGAAGAATTCATGGCAGCAACACTAAATAGCTTTTTAGGGAACTTAGATAAAGTACCATACTACATAGAAGAATGTAAAAGACTAAACATAGAAATATTAAAACCAGACATAAACGAAAGTGAGACAAGGTTCACAGTAGATAAAAATGGAAAAATACGCTTTGGAATGGGAAGTATAAAAAATGTAGGAACAGCAGCTGTAGATAGTATAGTAGAAGAAAGAAGAAAAAATGGAAAATATAAAAGTTTCACAGAATTTTGTGAAAGAATACAAGGAGAAGCGGTAAATAAAAAATGCATAGAAAGCTTAATAAAAGCAGGAGCATTTGACGAATTTGAACAAACCAGAAGCACACTAATGGCATCCTTTGAAGAAATACTAGACTCAATATCAGACTCATCAAAAAAGAATTTCAAAGGACAAGTATCAATGTTTGATTTAGCAAGTGGAAGTAATGAAGAAGAAAAAGACCTAGAAAAATTAAAATATACCTACCACACACTAAAAGAATACTCAGACAAAGAACTACTATCAATGGAAAAAGAAATGTTAGGACTATACATCTCAGGACATCCACTAGAAGAACTAAAAGAACAAATAGAAATGTGTTCAAACATAAGCACACTAAAAATAAGAGAAGCACTAGAAGAACAAGAACAAACAGGAACATTCCCACTAAAAGATGGACAAAGCGTAAAATTTGCAGGAATAATAAATAGTATTAAAAAGAAATACACAAAAAACAATAAAATAATGGCATTTGTAAATATAGAAGATTTATATGGTAACATAGAAACAATAGTATTCGAAAACGCTTACCAACAAGCAGGAACAGCTCTAATGGAAGAAAGCATAGTATTAGTAGAAGGACGTTTAAGCATACGCGAAGAAGAACAAAACGTAAGCCTAATAGCAAACAAAATAGTCCCATTGGGGACGTTTACTAATGGGGTATCTGGTACTTCTGGGGCAATCGTCCCTTTTGGAAACCAAGAAACTCCAAAAAGAAAACAACTAACTATAGATATTACAAATTTAACGGAAGAACAAAAAGACAAACTAAGAGGAGCACTTAAATTCTTTACAGGGGATAGAAACAATACACTTGTACAAATAATAAATGGAGAAAACAAAATGCCAGCAGGAGGAATATTTGTAAATGGTAGTACTTTGGAAGAAATTAAGGAAATTGTTGGACAAGAGAATTGTTTAATAGAGACAGGAAGTTAGAGACAAAAAATTTGATGCTGAATGAGTAAATAGA
>CATNCV010000116.1 GCA_950096965.1 uncultured Clostridiaceae bacterium
TATATTTTTCAAAATTGCTTTTTTCTATTCTCCAACAATTTCTACTTCTAATTCTAATTGTTTTTCAAACTTTTCATATACTACCTTTTTCATGTAATTTGTTAAATCTAAAACATCTTTTGCCGTTGCATTTCCTATATTTACTACAAAACCTGAATGTTTTTCTGAAACTTGTGCTCCTCCAATAGTATAACCTTTAAGTCCTGCTTCTTCTATAATTTTTGAAGCATAAAAATCTTTGCCTCTTTTAAATGTACTTCCAGCACTTGGAAGTTCTAATGGTTGTTTTGTTCTTCTTGCAATCATTAATTCATCCATTTTGCTCTTTATTTCTTCTTTATTTCCTTTTTCTAATTTTAATGTAGCATTTAATATAATTTCACCAGTATCTACAAACCTACTATGCCTATATGAATATTCTAATTCTTCATTTGAATATTCTTTTATTGTTCCTTGTTTAGTAATACATGTAACTTTTTCTACAATATTGCTAAATTCTCCACCATAAGCACCTGCATTCATTCTAACTGCTCCACCTAAGCTTCCTGGAATTCCAGCTGCAAATTCAAAGCCTGTTAGTCCTTCTTTTTGCAAATTAAGTCCTAAAATACCTAATTTCACTCCTGCTCCTACTGTTACTTTTGTTTCTTGTATAGTAATTTCTTGTAAATCTATTCCGCATAGTTATTCCTCTTATGCCTTTATCTTTTACTAATAGGTTACTTCCATTTCCTATAACAGTAATACTTATTTGTTCTCTATTTGCATATTCTAATACATATTTTATATCTTTAACTTCTTTTGCTACTATAAAAATATCTGCTGGTCCACCTATTTTGAATGATGTATGTTTGCTCATAGGTTCATCTATATATACTTTTGAACTTTTTAACTCTTTTGTTAGGTCATTATAAATATTTTCTTTATTCAAATTAACACCTCTTATTTTTATTTTATGCTTGTATTTTATCATTTAATGTATAATTTTACAATGTTTTTGCTTATATTTCTTTTTGGTGTATATAAAAATTTTTTTATATACTTTTTCTCTTGTAAATTTTGTAGAATACTGTATAATAAATATAGCAACTTAGAGTATAATTTTTATTTGAATTACAAAAAACGTACCAATAAAGCAATTTATTGGTACATTTTATATATATTAATTGATTTTTATGCTTTTTTGTGTTATATTCTTATTGCAATTTATTATTTATGTTCTTTTTTTAATAAAGGAGGATAACCATATGAAGTCTTTAGATTTGACTAAATTTTATGCTTCTAACTTTTATGAGCACTTTTTTGAATTGGTAAAAAAATATGATGGTATATTTTCAACTAATTATTATGCTGAAGCTACAACTTGGATAGCCAATTACAACTTTGATGCAATTTATAATTTCTTAGAAAATACTATACCAAACCATTTTGCATTACCTTTTACCTTCAATGAATTTATTGATATGACTAGTATTGAACTTGCTGCATATCAACATATATGCTCTAAAAATTTACAGGAATTTATTATTGAACGGGAAAATTTATATTCTGAAATAGATTCATTCTATAACTAATTAAAATGTTTTAGAAAAAATAGGAACTAAATGAGATATATCTTAACTGATATATCTCATTTAGTTCCTACCCAAATATTCCTTTTTTCTTAGGCTGTGGCTGTTCATTCATTGTTTTTGCTAGCTCAACTAAAAGTTCCCTTTGTTCTTTTGTTAAGCGTTTTGGTATTTGTACTTGTACAGTAAATACAAAATCTCCTTGATAGCTTCCATTAACCGCTTTGAAACCTTTATTTCTTATTGTGAAACTTGTTCCAGTTTGTGTCCCTTCTGGTATTTTATATTTTTCTTTGCTTCCATCTACCATTGGTATTTGGAGTTCAGCTCCTAGCGTTGCTTGTGTATATGTTATTGGTATATCACAATATACTCTATCTCCTTTTCTTGTGTATATACTGTGTTTACGTATTCTTATTGTGATGTATAAGTCTCCTTTTGCTCCGCCTCTTTCTCCTGGCTCTCCTTCATTCCTTAATACTATGGTTTGGTCGTTATCTATACCTGCTGGAATTTTTATTTTTATTTTTGCTTGCCTACGAACTGTTCCTTTACCGTTTGCAACTTTCGCAAGGTTCTTTTATTACTTTTCCTGTTCCATGACAATTTGAACATGTTTTAGTTGTTTGCATTTGTCCGAAGTATTGTGGTTTGTACTTGTTTTACTGTTCCACTTCCATGGCACATGTTACATGTTTCTATACTGCTTCCTGGTTTTGCTCCATTTCCATGGCAAGTACTACATTCTTCGTTTCTTGAAATTAGTATTTCTTTTTCTGTACCTAAATATGCTTCTTCAAATGTTACATCTATACTTGCTCTTAAATCTGCTCCTTTTGTTGGGCCTTGATTTGCTCTTGAGCTTCTAGAGCTAAAGCCTCCACCAAAGAATGATGAGAATATATCTCCTAAATCTCCAAAGTCTGAGAATCCATCAAAACCTGAAGTTGAATATGAATAATATCCACCTTGACCTCCAAATGGTCCTCCTGCTCCTCCTCCAAAACCTTGTGGTCCATCATGTCCAAATTGGTCATACATTCTTCTTTTTTGAGGGTCTGATAAGTTTTCATATGCTTCATTTACTTCTTTAAATTTTGTTTCTGCCTCTTTTGGATTATCAGGGTTTGCATCTGGATGATATTTTTTTGCAAGTTTACGATATGCTTTTTTTAATTCTTCGTCTGTGGCTGTTTTACTTACTCCTAATACTTCGTAATAGTCTCTTTTGGTTGACATTTTCTCCTCCATTATTTACATTTATTTTATATGTATGGGGCAAGCTTTGTGTCTGCCCTTCATTCATCTTTTAGAATGTTTTGTTATTATATTTTTCTTTGTTATCTTTTTCGTAATTTCTTTTCATATTATGCTCATGTTTTTCTATGTATGCATTTGAAAATTCCTCTGGTGTTATTTTTAAGCAGTTTAATACTTCTATATAGTAATTTTGTACATCTGTTATTTCTTCTACAAATCTTGCCCTTATGTTTTCATCTTCCATAATTGCATTTATTCCTTTTTTCTTTATAATAGATATACATTCGCCCATTTCTTCTACCATATATAATAGATGTGATTTGGCGTCTTCTGGTTTTTGTTTACCCCATTTATCTTCAAATACTTCTTGCAATTTTCGTTGCAATTCTTGCATGTCTGATATTTTTAAATCTTTTTGTGGCATTTTTACTCCTGTTTATATTTCGTTGATTTTATATGTAGAGGCACAATTATGTCATTTCCTACGATATATTCTCACAAATGGTGCCCCTACATATTATTCTATTTATTGTTTTTTGGGCACGGTGTCTCATACCCTA
Source organism: uncultured Clostridiaceae bacterium (assembly GCA_950096965.1). Lineage (GTDB taxonomy): Bacteria > Bacillota > Clostridia > TANB77 > CAG-508 > UMGS1663. Next base: position 3,392 of record CATNCV010000116.1, read on the forward strand.
CAGTTAAAATTTATTTATTATTTGTTGTCATCATTTTCTACTTTGTAATCTGCATCATATACATTTCCGTTTTCGTCTGTTTTTGGTCCTTCTGTTGTCTCTGCATTTGCTCCGGCTCCACCTGCTGCTTGCCCAGCTTGGCTGTATAGTTTTTCTGAGATTGAATAGAATACTGTTGTTAATTTTTCTGTTGCTTGTTTTATTGCTTCTACATCTGTTCCTTCTAATGCTTTTTTAACATTTGCTATTTCTTCTTCTGCTTTTGCTTTTTCTTCTCCGCTTATTTTGTCTCCTAATTCTCCTAGTGTTTTTTCTGAGTTATATACTAAGCTTTCTGCATTGTTTCTTGCTTCTATTTCGTCTTTTTTCTTCTTGTCTTCTTCTGCATGTGCTTCTGCGTCTTTTACTGCCTTGTCTATATCTTCATCAGTTAAATTTGTTGATGCTGTTATTGATACATTTTGTTCATTTCCTGTTGCCATATCTTTTGCAGATACGTGTACTATTCCGTTTGCGTCTATATCAAATGTTACTTCTATTTGTGGCACTCCACGTGGTGCTGCTGGTATTCCTGTTAATTGGAATCTTCCTAATGTTTTGTTATATGCAGCCATTTCACGTTCTCCTTGTAAAACGTGTACTTCAACTGATGTTTGACCATCTGCTGCTGTTGAGAATATTTGTGACTTTTTAGTTGGTATTGTTGTATTTCTTTCTATTAATTTTGTGAATACTCCACCATATGTTTCTATACCTAATGATAATGGTGTTACGTCTAATAATACTAAGTCTTTTACATCTCCTGAAAGTACTCCACCTTGAATTGCTGCACCTATTGCAACACATTCATCTGGGTTTATTCCTCTATCTGGTTCTTTTCCTGTTATTTTTTTAACCATTTCTTGTACACATGGTACACGTGTTGATCCACCAACTAATAATATTTTGTGAATATCATTTGCTGTTACACCAGCATCTTTCATAGCTTGTTCTACTGGTATTCTTGTTGCATCTACTAAATCTGAAATTAATTCTTCAAATTTTGCTCTTGATAGTGTTATGTCTAAGTGTTTTGGTCCTGTAGCGTCTGCTGTGATAAATGGTAAGTTTATTTGTGTTTGTTGCATTCCTGATAATTCTATTTTTGCTTTTTCTGCTGCTTCTTTTAAACGTTGCATTGCCATTTTATCTGTGCTTAAGTCTATTCCATTTGATTTTTTAAATTCTGATACTAGGTAGTCTATAATTCTTTGGTCGAAGTCATCTCCTCCTAGGTGTGTATTTCCGTTTGTTGCTAAAACTTCAAATACACCATCACCAATATCTAATATTGATACGTCGAATGTTCCTCCACCTAAGTCATATATCATTATTTTTTGGTCTTGATCTTCTTTATCCATACCAAATGCTAATGCTGCTGCTGTTGGTTCGTTTATTATTCTTAGTACTTCTAGTCCTGCTATTTTACCTGCATCTTTTGTTGCTTGTCTTTGGCTATCTGAGAAGTATGCTGGTACTGTTATAACAGCTTGTGTTACTTTTTGTCCTAAATAATTTTCGGCATCTGTTTTTAATTTTTGAAGTGTCATTGCTGATATTTCTTGTGGTGAGAATGAATCTCCATCTATATTTACTTTTTCATTTGTTCCCATTTTTCTTTTTATTGATATTATTGTGTGGTCTGGGTTTGTAACTGCTTGACGTTTTGCTATTTGACCTACTAATCTTTCTCCATTGTTTGAGAATGCAACTACTGATGGTGTAGTTCTATTTCCTTCTGCATTTGGTATTACAACTGGTTCTCCACCTTCCATAACTGCTACACAACTATTTGTTGTTCCTAAATCGATTCCTATAATTTTACTCATTTTTATTTACTTCCTTTCTTTTTCGAACGGTAGGGACGGTCCTTTTCGTTCCGAATTCGGAACGGTGGGGACAGTCCTTGGTTCGTTATTTTTATGTTTTTTTAAAATTAATAACGGTTTTGGTAATTTTCTTTTTATTTATTACTTTTGGTTTCCTCATTGGGGACAGTTCCTAATCTAGCCAGATTATTTTTTGTTTTTTACTTGAGGTTATACTCTATCTTGTTTCCGATTATGAACCGTCCCCAATGCTACTGTGTCGCTAAT
>CATNCV010000117.1 GCA_950096965.1 uncultured Clostridiaceae bacterium
TTCCGGACCAGATGAAAAAGGTTTGTTGTCGCTTGTATGAATCATCGGAAAAAAGTAATTTTGTATAAAGCCGGATACTTGTGACTGTGCAGTAGTGTTCAGAAAATAAGTCTCGTTACAATGTATTATTTTTTCAACAATTCAATCAAATTTTGATCTTCTAGAAACGTTTTTATTGAAGTTCTTACATATTTTCCTAATGATGCTTCTACATATTCAAAAACTATATCAATATCAAATCCTTCATAATATTTCTTATAATCAATTGAATTATTTAAAAACCATTTATCCATTTTTTTTGCAATAGTATCTATTTGTTCAAAATTACCATGAGCTATTGCTGATCTCAAATCATAAACCATTAATAAATATTTTTCTTCTTCAACATAATTTATATCTTTATAATTTAAGTATAGTAAAATTAGAATTTTATTACAAAATTGTTTTCTTATAGAATCTTCTATGTTATATCTATTAGAATCTGGCTTGTGAGTCAACAATAACTCTAGTATTGATACTAATGACATAATTCTCATCTTTTTGTCTTCCATTGATATATAGTTGCTTATATTATCTGCTATATAATTTATTACTTCATCTTTTTCTGATTTTTTTATTAAATTTTCTAATTCTAAAAATTTATGATAGGTTTTATTAAATATACAAAATTTAACATCATTATTTTCTTCCTCATCTGGTCTTGCTGTCGATAAAACTAATAAATTAATTATTATATTGTGTATTGTTTTATCTATTGACTTTATTTCAAAAAAATCAAAACTTTCTGGTATCAAGAGTCCATTACTTCTGTATGAACCCTCTGAAAATGACAAAAATGTTAATAAATTTATATATGAAATTATCTCTTTATATTTTTTATAACCATAATCGCTATATTGAAATTCATGATTGGTGTCATATCTCAAAATTACCCAATTTTTTGCCATTTTATAATAAATATCACTATATTTTTTGCCATTTTTCGTGTATAAATATTTTCTATCCAAGTTATATCTTTCAAAATATTTATCTACTATCATTTCTAAGTTTATTACTTCCTTACCAAATTGTTCATATGTTTCTGGTATAGGAATATTTTCTATATAATTTGCTTTTTTTAAAATCTGAGCAATTGCTTTAATTTCTTGAGATGTTCTAGGATTATCAAAGCAACAATTTTTTAATTCCAATCTTTTATCTATAGGATACATGCAATGTGTTAAAATAAATCCATAGTACATTTTCTTCTCCTTTATTTGTCTTTATATTTTTTACCATCTTCTATAACTACTAATATATTAGTCTTTTAATTATCAGCATAATGTGTAATTTTATTAATTTAAAGTTTTTTCATTTTCTTATTATGAAATTACTATTTTACTTGCCATTCACCATTCTTCTTGCCATTTTTTCTTTCAATTAATCCTTTTTCTTGCATTTCTGCCATATATGTTTTTACAGTTCTTAAAGATTTATTAATTTTCATTGCTATTTCTTCTTGAGTAGTTGCTGGATCTATTTTTAATATATTTATTATTGCTTGTTCCTCTAAAGTATAATTATTACACTTTAAGTTGTTATTCTCTGCACTTTGAATATTATTTATATGCGTATATCTATTCTTTAATTCATTATTAGCATTTGTTAGTAAGTTATAAAAGAATTTTTCTAAAAATGAAGTATCTTCAAATACATTTTTTTGAAAATTCTTGTAATTAGCTCTTACTAATGAATTTCTAAAATACCATGAATTTTCAGCAAATATTTCATCATTTATATTAAATCCAAAAGTTTTCAAATATTTTATCATAAAAACTGCTGTAGTTCTTGTATTTCCTTCACAAAATGGATGTACTTGCCAAATATTTGATGTAAATTTGCATAGATGTTTTATAGATTCATCTAGACTCAGTCCTTTATATGAAAAGTTTTTTTCTTGCTCAAAATCATATTCTAATGTTTCTTTTATTGTATCAAATGGTGCATATATTACTGTATCACCATTTAATACCCATTCTTTTTTAATAAAATTATAATCTCTATATACTCCTGCTCCATCAAATATGTCTTTAAATAATCTTTTATGAATATTTAATAGTTCTGTTGGCGAAAAATTAAATGCTTTTTCGCTTAATATCTCTGTTATTCTTACTGCAACTTTATCTGCTTCTTCATTTTCTTTTTCAAAGTTTTTTCTACTACCTTGAACTTCATAATATTCATCTATTCTTGTTTTTGCTTCTTCAATATCTATTGTTCCTTCAATATGTTCTTTAGCAGTTTTTATTAAATATTTTGAAGGCTTTAATCCATCAACATCTTGTAAACCTATAGCAGTTTCCCATGTTTTAGTTTTTTCAACTTGATCTGGTTCACCTTGTTTAATATATTCTGATAATTCTAAATTCCAATTCTTTTTCTTATCCATTAGAAATACCTCCTATATATATTATATCAGTTATTAGGTATAATATCAATATTTAAAGTGCAACTTTTGCACTTTAAATCAATAAAAATTGCACTTTAGATTATAAATTGTAGTCTTTTATATAATATTTAGATTTCAGTATATATTCGAGCATTTTATAACATATAATTGAAAACTAATTTTTTAACTCTACCTTAATGTCAATATTGAGAAAAAATTATTATACATCAACTCATCAAGATTATTTATTCTTAGATAATTAGATATAATCTTGTATTGTTCTTTTAATAATTGGGGTTGATATTTTTTACCGTTAACTTTAGTAAATGGTCCATCACTCTCCATTAAAATCCTATCTTTAGGAATCAAAAATATCTTATCGTTAAGCATACTTGTATTTATTGAAAAATAGCATCCTAAATCTATTAATTTTCTTAATTGTTCTTTATTTCCACTAAACCAATGAATAATACATTTTCTTGGTTTATATTTTTCTATTATCTCTATTACTTTTTCTTCAGCCAATCTTGAGTGCACTGACAAAATTTTATTGGAATCTGAGCACATTTTAACAATTTCATCAAAAAAATATACTTGTTTTTTATTACTATTTAAAAATTTTTTTGAAAAATCTAATCCTACTTCTCCTATATATTCTGCACTTTTAAACTTATTTACAAATAGTCTAAAACTCTCTTCAGAATTGTTAGTTTGAGGATTAAAACCTAATGCAAACTTAAGATATTTAGTATTAAAATATAATTTTTGACATTCTTCATATATTTCTGGCGAATTAGTCATACACAAAGTATATTGTTGCAATTCATTTATATCTTTATATATTTTTTCATGATTTTTATAAAAGTCTAAATGAAAATGTAAATCTATTAATCTTTTTATTTTACTTCACTCCTATATATTTTTTTATCTCTTCATCTGTTGAAAATAGTTCAACTAAATCATTCATTGTACTCTCGTACACTTTTTTGAATTTTTCTTTCTCATCTTTTTCTAGTTTTCCTGAACACTTAATCAATCTATACAGCTCTTTTTCATCTATATTATTGTATCTATATATACTTCTCAAAACTGCTCTAGTATCACTTATTATATTTCTATCTTCAAACTCTTCTAAAAATGCTGAATCTATCTTAGTATATGAATACTTTTCATTAATATCTTTTATATCAATAAGTGAACTTTTTCTTATTAAACAAGGATAACAATATCCACAATTTATAGGATACTCATTGTTACCATTTTTATTATATCTCGGAATACATGGATGAGAACATGATATTGTATATCTAGCATAATTTATAAATATAGGATTATCTTTTACTCTATTTACGATCTCTCTTTTGCTTAAATATGCAAATATATTTATAATTTGATTTTCTATCCCAATTATTTTTAGCATTTCATTAAAACTACTTATAAAGTATGGATGTGTCGTTCTAGTACTGCAACTTCCTTTTCGACTGTTAGTTAAAGGAATATTTAATCCTATAAATCCATTTTCAGGTATGTAAACAGGAATATCATTACCTATAATCCCAGCTATTGTCAGAGCTACACATAAAAATAAAAACGATCTTCCTCTTGATGTATTTTCATTTTTGGTTAACTTTTCTCCATTATTAACAGGTGCATATGAATTGGCTGAAAAACTTATAAATTTACATTTTTGCAATGGATATTGGATATTAATTGCATTTGATAGAGCTTCTTGTTTTTCACGCAATTTTGGATATTCATTATGTCCAATCAAACACAAAGATTTACCTTGACTCATTAATTCAAGTGCACCACAAAATGAATCTAATCCACCAGAAAAAAGTGATACCGCATTATATTCTTCTTTATTTAATCTATTTTTTCTATTTATGTTTCTATTACATTGCATGTATCTCTCTTCTGTTTCTCTAAATTCTATCTTCCAAATATCCCCAGTTAAATATCCCAGTATTTCATTGAGTTTTTCCTTTACTCCATTCCATTTGTCTATTTCAATTACAGGAATAGACACTTCTAACTCTCTTGTCCAATTATCTAAAAATAAAGACCTTGATATTCTTTTATCAATACTAAAAACAGACATTCCTATTATAAATAAATCTTCATATACAGTATTTAATGCTTGCACACCAAATTGTCTCCAAACATAATCAATATGGGTATACATTGTACTATATTCGTTTCTTTTTATAGAAAATTCATATGCTTCATTAAATTCAATATCATGCCTTTCTTGTATTTTATTTTTATTTATCCATATTTTCATTTAACTACTCCTCTTCATATAAATCTTTGAATATATTATAAGCATCATTAATTTTCTCTTCTATTATTTTATTATTATCTAGGTTATAAAAGTCAATTTCTTGTATTCCTGAAACATTTAATTTTTCTCTTAATGTACTATCTATGTATCCACTCATATCTATTATTATTTTTTCAGCTTGTATTGGATTTTTTTTAATTATCTGTTCTTCGTATCTAAATTTAAAATTTAAATCTACGTAATTTATTAATATTTCCTTTAACAAATCTTCAATAGATATTTTTAATAAATCTTCAATAGAATTTATCTCAAAAACTTTTAAAGCTATACTTAAAGCGTCCATTGCTAGATAATTATCTTTAGTATTTCCATATTCTGAATATTCTCCAAGTAAATTATCTAAAATTTCTTCAGACGACTTATTTATTAAATATTCCTTATTTAAGTCTTTTAATGTTTTATTTAAGCCTTGATTTTGTATTCCTTGTATTAATCCAATTACCTTACCGATTGCTTTACTTGCATTACTTTGGCTTTGAGTCATTTCTTGTTTCATAGCCATAGCATATCTGTTTGCTAACTTTATTCTGTTATTTAAATTATTTTCCTTAGACAACTGTGTCGCAGCTCTTTTTGCATCGGTCCATTCTTTTTTAGTAGGTGTTATATAACCTTTAGATGTTCCCATTTTATTAATCTCCTTTTATAATTTTTTTATATATTGGATTTTTTATTCTATTTTTTAATTTTAAATCATCTAAGCAATCTTTTATTAATTCATTATCTTCACTATACATTGTCATATAAT
>CATNCV010000118.1 GCA_950096965.1 uncultured Clostridiaceae bacterium
AAAACAAAAAATTAAATCTTGAGCCTGCCTCCGCGGCGAGCGGAACAAGCCAAGATTGTACATAGGTGAAATATTTGCTAATAAAATAAAGCTATTTTTTAGTGAAATTTTCAAAAAGTATTGACAGCATAAAATAATAAAGGTTAAACAAATTTACGGCTGATAAATGAAAAAAATAAGACATTTTCACTTACCAGTCACAAAAAATTAAACTTAAAATATTAAAGCGTTGCAATACTATATGAATTATGGTATAATATGTAAAGTAACAATAAATTGAGTTTCAGCGATATATCGCAGAAAGAGAGCTACTTTATGACAAGAAATAAGTTTGTACTATACAAATTAGACTATTACTGTACTATATTTTTGGTAACCAAGAAAGGAGTAGAAGACCTACCTATTATCACATATGGTATATTAAAAGTAAGCGAAGGCAAAAGTGGAGAAATATACTGCAACCGTAAAGCAATATCTGAAGAGTTAACAGAATCTAAAGAACTTGAAAGATTGGAAGAAGAAGCAAAAAAGCAATATGAAAAAATGAGAAAAAAAGTAAAAGTAGCCAGGCAATAATGCAAAAAGGCATTGGAATGTTTTTAAACAAACCAATGTCTTTTTTGCATACTAGGAAACTACTCTATTTTAAGTTATAGAGTAGTTTGAAGGAAGTAATATATTTAATTTTTGTAATGCAGTCTTAGGTAGCCCACCTTCAGCAGAAGAATACCCATGAGCTTGGAGGACGAAATGGAAAAAATAAAATATATTACTTCCTAGGAGCAAACAATTTAACACGTAGCGTAGTAAAGACACTTTCTTGTTGAATAGGAAAAATCGATTTTGAAACGTATGGTCTTATAACTAAAAGGAAGACCAAAGAGCAGGTACCTAAATTACCACCTTTCCTGTAAAATATTTATTAACATGTATTAATAAATATTTTAAATAGAGTATATTTAGGTATAAGTAAATTTTACACATTAAAAAACTGATTGTAAATAAAATAACAATATACAAAACAAAAATTTGTATAAATTTTTATTGTTCGCTTGCTTTTCCTAAATATATGTTGTATATTAAATTCTATAGAAAGTGAAAATAAACAGGAAACAATGATTTTTATAAAATAAACAAAGGAGAAAATAAAATGTTTGCATATATAAAAGGAAGCTTAGAAATAAAAACAAGAGGTTATATTGTAATAGATGTAAATGGAGTTGGATATAAAATATTTATGTCAGAAACAGCAATAGAAAAAGTAGGAGAAATAGGTGGGAATGTTAAAGTTCACACATATTTAAAAGTCAGAGAAGATGATATGAGTCTATATGGTTTTAATACAAATGAAGAACTTCGTATGTTTGAACTTTTACTTCAAGTAAGTGGAATAGGGGCAAAATCAGCAATAGCAATACTTTCAAACATAACACCATCACAATTTGCAATTGCAGTAATAACAAATGATGTTTCAAAAATAAAAACATTACCAGGAATAGGCCCAAAAACTGCTCAAAGAATTATATTAGAATTAAAAGATAAAATAAAATCAGAAGAAACAATATCAGAAAATACAACGCTAGATAGTACTAAGCAAGAGACAGATAACGAAAAAATAACAGAAGCAATATCAGCACTTCAAGTATTAGGATATAGTAAAAAAGAAATAGAAAAGGCTATTGAAAAAGTAGAAAGTTCATTATCAGTAGAAGAAATAATAAAAATAGGACTAAAAAATTTAGCAAGGTAAAACTAAAAAAGGAGAAAAATTATGGATTTGAGTAAGCCACTAGCATTCAGAATGAGACCAAAAACATTAGAAGAATATGTAGGGCAAGAACATATATTAGGAAAAGATAAAATATTATATAGAACAATAAAAGCAGACAGACTTTCAAGTATCATTCTATGGGGGCCACCAGGATGTGGAAAAACATCATTAGCAAGAGTTATAAGTGAAACCACTAAATATAAATTTACAAAAATTAATGCAGTAACATCAGGAGTATCAGATATAAAAAATGCTGTAGCCGATGCCAGTAATTTAATGCTTAACCCATCAGGCAAATGCATTCTATTTATAGATGAAATTCATAGATTCAATAAATTGCAACAAGATGCTTTATTACCATATGTAGAAAATGGAACAGTAATATTAATAGGAGCAACAACAGAAAATCCATACTTTGAAGTAAACAAGGCTTTAATTTCCAGGTCAATGGTAGTAAAGCTAGAACCATTAACAGTAAATAATATTTATGAAGTACTAAAAAGGTCACTAACAGCAGAAGAAGGATTAGGAAACTATAAAATAGAAATAGCAGATGAAACACTAAGAAAAATAGCAGATGTTTCAAATGGAGATGTAAGAACAGCATTAAATGGTTTAGAAGTAGCAGTTCTTACAACAAAAATGGGCGAAAATGGAGTAATCAAAATAACAAATGAAATAGCAGCAGACAGTGTACAAAATAGAAAGGCAATATTTGATAAAAATGGAGATAGCCACTATGATAATATAAGTGCATTCATAAAATCAATGAGGGGAAGCGACCCAGACGCAGCAGTATTTTATTTAGCAAGAGCACTAAATGGAGGAGAAGACCCAATGTTTTTAGCAAGAAGAATAGTAATATGTGCCTCAGAAGATGTAGGAATGGCAAACCCAAATGCATTAATATTAGCCAATAGTGCAATGCAAGCAGTACACTGGTAGGAATGCCAGAAGCACGAATAATACTTTCAGAAGCCACAATATATGTAGCAACATCTCCTAAATCTAACGCATCATATTTAGCAATAAATAGAGCACTAGAAGATGTAAAAGAAAAGGACACAGGAGAAGTTCCAATGCACATAAGAAATGCCCCAGCAGAAGGAATGGAACAATTTGGCTATCATGGAGGATATAAATATCCACACGACTATCCAGGGCATTTTATAGAGCAACAATATTTACCAGATAAAATGGTAGGAACTAAGTACTATATAAAAGATGATACTATAAAGTTATAAACAAGAGTAGGGAAAAATGTGAATAAAAAAGTGAAAAACTAATAATTAATGGAAAAATGCAACATATTACATAAAGGGCAGACATCTAAGTCTGCCCATATTTTGAATATATTATTTTTTATTTTTACTCTTTACTACAAAATTAGAAGTACAATGAGGGCATCTAGTTGCCTTATAATTTATTTCAGAAAAGCAGAAAGGGCATACTTTTACTGCTGGCTCGATATTATCTTTTGAAGTATCTGCCTCAGTGTTTAATTTTAAAAGTTTCTTTTTAGCTTTTCTTAAATGTTTATTATTTTCAGCAATTTTTTCAAAATTCTCCTTTGTTGCATTATTCAATTTATTAAATGATTTTATCGCTATAAATATAGAAAATGCAATAATTAGAAAATCAACAATAGTAGTAATAAAAGAACCATATTTAATAGAAGAGCCACCTATTGTAAAAACTAAATTAGAAAAATCCATTTTTCCAGTAAAAATAGCTATAGCAGGCATAATGATATCATTAACCAAAGAAGTAACAATTTTTTGAAAAGCACCACCAATAATAACACCAATAGCCATATCCATAATATTCCCTTTTGTTGCAAATTCCTTAAATTCTTTTAACATATCAATCACCTTTTCTATAAAAATTATAATTTTATAATATGATAAAAGTCGAAAAATGTCAATGGGGAAGTCAATGGGGAAGTCAATGGGGACGGAGATTTTTGGCTACTTTTATTAAAATTAAAAAAATTTATGAGTTTACATTAAAAAGTATAATTTTAATAAAAGTAGCCAAAAATCTCCGTCCCCATTGACTTCCCCATTGACAATAAAATTTTTTATTAATATAATATGGTTAAACAAAAGAAAAAGGAGAATTAGAAAGTGAAATATGGTATTAAGATAAAAGATATAGACTTAGCAGATGCAAAGGTTTTGGCAGATAGCAAATATAAAAGAGAGTGGAATGGAGATAACCTCGAGGTAGGACAAATCTTGAATGGTGTAGTAAAAGGAATACAGAAATATGGCGCATTTGTAGAGCTAGAACAAGGAGATACAGGCCTAATTTATATAGAAGATTTATCAGTTGCTAGAATAAAATCTCCATTTGAAAGATTAAAAATTGGACAAAATGTAAAAGTTATGGTAAAATATATAGATAGAGACCTAAAGAGAATAACCCTTTCATATAAAGAGCTATTAGGTACATGGGAAGAAAATGCTGAAAAGTTTGAAGAAGGGGAGACTGTTACAGGTATAGTTCGTGAAACTGAAAAATGTAAAAATGGTATATTCATAGAACTTACACCTAACTTAGTAGGTCTTGCAGAATATAAAGATGGTATGGAATATGGAAAAACAGTAGATGTTTATATAAAAAAAATCATACCAGAAAAGCATAAAGTAAAACTTATTATAGTTTAAAAAATTTAAGATAATTATCTTGGAGGAGGTAAAAAAATGGTAAAAGATAATGAAATTAAAGCAGTGGTTTCACCATTTGCAATAAGAGAAGGAGAAATTAAAGTATTTGACGGGAAAGATGGATATGTTTCTATGAATCAAATTATCCATAAAATAAATATAGGTCATATTAATGACTTACATTTTAAAATATTAGAATTAGTAAATGAATTTGAGTTTATTACATCAAGGCAAATAATGCAATTATTAGAGTGGAAAGGCGTAGAAGTAGGTTCACAAGATAAATTAAATAATAAATTAGAACAATTAGTAAAATCTAAAATATTAACAAGATATTACTTTAGTTCAGAAGAAGGAAAAGGAATTTATAGAATATATTGCCTAGAAAAAATGGGAAAATATTTATTAAATTCAAGAGGTGTTGATTGTAAATGGCAACCAACAGATAACACAAAGCCAGTACCAATGATAAAGAAAAGACTAGCAGGAAACCAAACAATAATAGCATATTTAAGAAAAGTATCAGCATTTGACTCATATGTACCAAAGCCAGCAATAAATGCAAAAATGGCAGGAAAAGTATTTAAGGCGACAGGAGGAAGTGTAAAACTTACAAAAAACGGAAAAGCAATACAATTCTTATTTGAAGTAGTAAGAAGAGAAGATGACTGGGAGAAAAAATTAGTAGACAAAATGAAATTATATCAAGATTTCTATGGAAACTTCGTACCAGCAGACTCAGGTTTCATGTCAATGCCACAATTAATATTCATATGTGAAGACGAAAAACACATGGCAGAAACCTTCAAAACAATAGTAGTAAACAAAGTAGAGTTGCCACAGCTAAAATTATACTTCTCAACAGACCTAAGACAAAACGAAGAAACACTAGCAAAAACACTAGTAGAATTCAAAAAAGACCCAGAAAGCAATAAATATAAATTAGTTGATGTTGAAGTTAAATTATTAGGAATTTAAAAGAATAATAAATGCACCAAAAAATGAAGTAAAAAATGTAATATAAATATTTTATTTGGAGGTGTATTTTTTATG
>CATNCV010000119.1 GCA_950096965.1 uncultured Clostridiaceae bacterium
ATATTTCAAAATTAATCTTTATTTCTATAGACTTTTAATATTAAAATATTATATCAGTTTTTATATTTTAGATGTTCCAATTATATATTTTCACATATTAATATATAGTATTGTTTTTTATTCTCACATTATGAATTTATAGTTTTTATTTTCTGTTTTTGTGATTTGTGTATAATAAATTCTCATTTTGTGAAAAAATATTATGGGTGATTTTATTTATGCAATTATATGAAAAAATTAGAAGTATTAGAGAAGATAAAGATATAAAGCAAAAAGATATGGCAACTTTTTTGCATATGCAAGCCAATACTTATAATGCTTATGAAAAAGGGAAAAGAACAATTACAGCTGATTTACTTAAAAATATTTGTATTTTTTTAAATGTGAGCGCTGATGAATTATTAGAGTTAGATATTAAAAATCCATATAATGGTTTAGATTTAGAAAATATTAAAACTATAGAAAAGATAAAAAGTGGACTACTTCTTTTACAAAATAAAAGCAAAATGAAACATAAATAATAATTAAATATTTTTTTAAATTATATTTATTGTTTTATTTATTAACTATTTAATTTCTATATTAAATACCTTAAATTAGATTTTAATATATCAAAACTAATAGAACAAAAGTGGCTTTGCTGCGCTACTCTACAATTTTAAATAGCGTACTTTCCTATAATACAAGAAAGTGACTCCACTGTATGGGCAATTAATAATAGCCTTACATTTTAACTTAAAACAGTGTACTTTATTAGTATATAAATAAAAACAAGCTTTTAGAGTTATCTCTAATAAGCTTGTTCTTTATAGTTATTTAAAACAACTATATGTTTTTTTCATACCTTCTAATAAACTTGTATACCTTATATTAAATTCTTTTTCTGCCCTACCCCCAGTATACAATTCATGTTCTTCTTCTGTAACTGGAAATGGTAAATATACCTTACCTTCCACTGCTTCTTTTAGTATTTCTACTATGTTTTTCCCTTCAATGTCTATAGCTTCTTTTATAGCTTGTTCTTCACTTATTGGCTGAAGTTTTACTGGAACTTCTGAAACTTCGCTTAATACTTGCATAAATTCTTCATAATGTATTGGTTCATCTGGACATATATTATATGCATTGTATCCATCAAATCTATTTAGTTTACATGCTCCAAGTATTGCTTCTACTATATCTTTGACATATACCATTTGGAAATATGCTTTTGAGTTTTTTGGATATCTTATAGGTATTCCATATGATGCCATTTTTATGAAAGTTTCTACTCTTCTACTATAGTCATTTGGTCCATATATTATTGATGGTCTAATTATTGTATAATCTGTTCCTATTGTATCACACATTTTTGCCAGCTCTTTTTCTAGACAGACTTTTTTATATATGTACTCCCCATTTTTTCCTCTATGCTTTGTACTTTCTATTGGTGCATGTTCATTTTTAACATATCCCACCTGTCTTTTATATACGTCTACTGTACTTATAAAAATATATTTCTCTATTAAATTTGAAACTCCTTTTATATTTTCTACAATTAATTTTATATCCCTTGGCTCATAGGCACAAAAGTCTACTACTGCATCATAGTGTTCTTCTGGAATACTTTGCAGAGCTTTTGCATCTCTTCTGTCTGCCTTATATTCTTTTACTCCATACCGTGCCATTGAATATGTCCCCCTGTTTAGAAGAGTTAGTTCATGTTCTTTACTTGCAATAAGTGTAAATGCTCCTCCTAAAAAATAACTTCCACCAATTACTAAAATTTTCATACACTTTTTCCTCCTTTAAAACACTCGTTTTTAAGAAACTTATATTTATTAACTTTATAAGTATATCAGATTTTTGCTCGTTTTTCAATATTATGTATGCATATTGTTATAAAATACATATTTTCCCTTGATTACTTTATATATATATAATCTTTAATATTATTAAATTTAGCTTCTCCTATTCCACTTACATTTTTTAAATCTTCTAACTTACTAAACTTACCATTTTCTTTTCTATATGTAATTATTCTACTAGCCATTGCTTCTCCTATCCCTGGAAGCTTTTGTAATTCTTCATTTGTCGCTGTATTTATATTAACTTTTAGTGTTTGTTTGGTATTTTCACTTTTTCCATTTGTACTACTACTTAAAGTTTGTTCTTCCTCTTCTTTGTCATTTACACTTGGAATATATAATTTCATTCCATCTTCTAATAAATATGCTAAGTTAATTTTACTTAAATTTGCCTCTTTAGTTGCTCCTCCTGCTCTTTCTATTGCATCAATTACTCTTGCCCCTTCTTCTAACTTTACAATGCCCTGATTTATGACTTGCCCTGTAATATGTATTACAATTTGTGTGTGTTCCTCTTCTATAGTATTTTTAACATTTATTTCTTCATTTGAAATTTCTAAATAAGTATAGTCTTCTTCTTTATTTAAATAAAAATAACTGCACACTCCAACAATAATTCCCCCTACTAATCCACATATTATTATAATTTGTTTATAATTTTTAATATAAAAAACCTCCTTTTTGTATTGAATTTTCTCCTTTTTTAATATATTATATAAGCGTTATTATTACTTAAAGGAGAATGATATGAAATATTTAAGAAAACTAACACTTGTACTTTTAATTACTTTTTTTTGCTTATATACTACATGTACATTTAGTGCTACAGATGATATAACTACTTATTCCCCAACTTGCCTTTTAATGGAAGCTAAAACTGGCAAAATAATTTATGAAAAAAATGCTTATGAAAAAATGTTTCCTGCAAGTACTACTAAAATTATGACTGCTATACTTGCCTTAGAACACTGTGAATTAACTGATGTAGCTACTGCAAGTTATGAAGCTGTATTCTCAGTACCTGTTCGGATATAGTAATGCTAATATTCAGGTTGGTGAAGAACTTACTATAAATCAATTATTACATGTTCTTTTAATCCCTTCTGCAAATGAAGCTGGAACTATTATAGCTGAGCATATTGCGGGTTCCGTAGAGAGTTTTACTGCTATGATGAATACAAAGGCAACTGAACTTGGCTGTTTAAATACAAACTTTGTTAATGCTAATGGTGTTCATGACAGCAATCATTATTCTACTGCATATGATTTAGCTTTAATGGGGCGTTATGCTATGAAAAATGAAACTTTTAGAAAAATTGTTGGTACAACTATTTATACTCTTCCTGCTACTAATAAGTATGAAAAAAATGATAGAGTATTTGGAACTACTAATACTTTATTAAAAAAGAATTCATCAGATAGAGTTGATAATTACTATTATGAATATACTACTGGAGCAAAAACTGGTTATACAGACCCTGCTAAAAGTTGTATTGTTGCTACTGCTATGAAAGATTCAGTTGAATATATTGTTGTAATTTTAGGTGCTGGAACTACCGAAAATGGACTCTCTGCAAGAAATTTAGATTGTATATCTTTATTTAATTATGCTTTTGAAAATTATACAGTTAAAACTTTAAATGATGCAAATTCTGTTTTAAGAACTACTAAAGTATTTAAAGCAAATAGTAGCACCAAAAATTTGAATGTTGTTGTTGAAGATGAAATATCTGTGCTTATAAAAAAAGACTTTGATACCATGACTATAACTCCTACAATCCAATTAAATACAGATTTAACAGCTCCTATTTCTGAAAATACTGTTATAGGTAAAATAACTTATAATGTAGATGGAAATGAATATTCTTCTAATCTTTTAGCTGGTTCTAATGTTATTAAAGCAAATGGATTTAACACATTCTTAACTGTTTGTTCTGTTATTTTAGTACTGTTTTTATTATATAAATTATTAAATTTAAATAATAACAGTAAAAAAAGAAAAAGAAAGAGGAAAAAGAGAAAGTATAATAGGAGAAATGATTATTTGTATAGGTAATTTTTATGTTATATTATAGAACAAAAGTGGCTTTGCCACGTTACGTGTTAAATCGTTCGCTCCAAAGTAAGTAATATATTTTATTTTTTCCATTTCGCCCTCCATGGCAAGGGGTATTCCCCCGCCTCAAAGGGCTGTCGGGTCTTCATTACAAAAATAAAATATATTACTTACTTTACGCTACTCTATAACTTAAAACACAGTACTTTCCTAATATATAAAAAATAGGGTAACTTTAATAAAAGTGCCCCTATTTTTTTATTATTCGTAATCTTTTCCAATTATTATTGTAAAGTCTACATTTGAATTGTTTGAATTATTATTTATTTTGTCTATATTTAGTATTTCTTTTAAGTCTTCTTCTATGTTTTTTGATTGCATTGTTCTATTTATTATTACACTATTTGATGTATTGTTTGTATTTCCTGATTTTGTTACATCATAGCCTTCTTTAATAAGCTTTTGTTTTACTTCTTCTAGTTTTTCATTTTGTCCTGTTCCATTTAATAATTCTATTTTTGTTTTTTCTTGTTTTTTGTCTTCTTCATTACTGTTCGTACCTTCTATTGTATTTGTTACTGGTTCTTGTGGCAATATGTCTGTAAATAACTCATCTGCTATTTGCTTTGTTTGTTTTTTATTTGCAACATATATCCATATTCCATTACATTTTTCATTTACTCCTGGTACCATTCCAGATTTTATGTTTTCCATATTAAACTTGAATGCATATGGTATATAGTATTTTATTGTTTCTATAGTTAAATCTGTTTTTACATTATTAAATACTATATCTAATAAATTTAATACTTTAGTTACATTTTCAAAACGTATTAATTGTTTTAGTGTTGCTTGTATAAATTCTCTTTGTGTTCGCATTCTTCCTAAGTCATTGTCTCCATATTCTTCTGGGTAACTTGTCCAGTCTTGATTATGCCTAAAACGTAATAATTGTTCCGCTTTTGCTCCATCTATTAGTTGTTCTCCTGCTTTTAAATGAATGTGTAGGTTTTGATTTGTATCATCGTAGTTCATATCTATTGGTACATTAAAGGTAACTCCCCCTATAGCATCTACTATTTGTATTATTGCGTCTGTATCTACTAATACATAATTGTGTATTTCTATTCCTACTAATTCTTCTACTCTTGCAATTGTTTCTGGTATGTTTGTACCATTTCTATATACTGAATTCATTTTATAGCTTGCTAAATAGTTTGGTGTAGCTGAGTTTTTGTCTTTCTTTCCAACATATGTATCTCTAGGGATTGATAACATAGCGGCTTGCCCTGTTTGTGGGTTATATGATGCTACCATTATACTATCTGTCAATTTATAGTCATCTTCATAACCGCTTTCTCCTAATATTAAAACATTAATTCTTCCAACTTCTTTTAATTTTTCTGGGTCTATCCCTAATGCTGTTGCTGAAAGTGGATCATAATGATTTTCTTCAGCTTTTGATACATGCTTACTATAATTTATTGCAAACCAAATTCCATATCCTATTATAAGTGCTAATATAATTAATAATATTATTCTAATGGACGAGAAGGAGGCAGAGTTTTATTTTAAAAAGCTTCACA
>CATNCV010000120.1 GCA_950096965.1 uncultured Clostridiaceae bacterium
ATAAGTATGTTTAATTTCTTCATCTAAATAATCTAAAAATTCCATAAAAGAATTATAACATTTAGAGAAGAAAAATAAAAGGCACTAACTTAAATTAGTGCCAGCGTGGCGAAGCCACTTTTGTTCTGAATAATGAAAAGTAACTATACAATGAATTAATAAAAAATAAATAAAAATATGAAATTAAAAATTGATATTCTCTTTTCTTATAGATATGACAGACAGATGTCATATTTATATGCTATAATATTGGCAGGAGGAAAATATGCAAGTGAATAATAGATTATTTGAAATAGTGTATATACTAATGCAAAAAAGAAAAGCTACAGCTAAAGAACTAGCTGATAGGTTTGAGGTATCTACAAGAACAATATATAGAGATATAGAAACATTGAGCACAGCAAACATACCAATTTATGCAAGTAAAGGAAAAGATGGAGGAATAGGACTTTTAGATGAATATGTACTAAACAAAACCATTCTTTCTGAAGAAGAGCAAAATCAGATTTTGTTTGCCTTACAAGGAATGAAAAAAGTAAAAGGACAAGATGAAAAAGATATTTTGGAGAAATTAAGTATATTCTTTAATAAGAAAATAAATGATTGGATCAAGATTGATTTTTCTAATTGGGGTAATATACAAGAAGAACGATTTGACATTATTAAATCTGCCATTTTAAATAAGCAACTAGTACAATTTACTTATTATAATTCTAATGGAGAAGAAAGTAAGAGAATTGTAGAACCATTACAAATATGGTTTAAAGATAAATCATGGTATTTAGTAAGTTATTGTAAATTAAAACAAGATTACAGAATATTTAAAATTGCTAGAATAAAAGAAGTTAATATGTTACAAGAACATTTTGAAAGAGAACTACCAAAAGAAGAAGACAATGAAAAACATAACTTCAAAATAATAGAACTAGAACTAGAAATAAATAAAGCTATGACTTATAGAGTATATGATGAATTTGAAAGTAAAGAAATAACGAAAAAAGAAGATGGAAACTTTATTATAAAAGTGAAATATCCAGAAAATGAATGGGTATATGGCTATATTCTATCTTTTGGGGAATATGCAAAAGTTTTAAATCCTACTTATGCAAAAAGCATAATAAAAGATAAACTACAAAAAAATTTAAAAAATTATTTATAATTTTACTAATTGTTATATGAATAAAGATGAATTACAGTTAGTTAATATGGAAATATCTATAAAAAATTATTATTTTTTCAAAGTAATATGACACACAGTTGTCAAGTTATATAATATATACTTCTAGTCAGGAGGTAGATATATTATGAAATATGAAATTATCGAATTAGAACAAAAGGTTATTACAGGAATTAGAATTAAAACAACTAATCAAGACGGAAGGGCTATGCAAGATATAGGAATAACTTGGCAAAGATTATTTGCAGATGGAATTTATAACAAGATTCCAAATAAGGTAAATGGTAAAACAATAGGATTATACACAGAATATGAGGGTGATTATACAAAGCCTTATACATTTATTGCAGGAGCAGAAGTGAGTAAAGAAGTACAAATAGGCGAAGAAATAGAAAGTATTATTATTCCAAAAGGAAAATATGCTAAGTTTGTTATAACAGGAGATGTTCAAAATTCAGTAGGACAGGCTTGGCAAGAAATATGGAATATGGATTTAAAAAGAAAATATACTTGTGATTTTGAAGAATATCAAAACAATTCTGAAGATATGCAAAAACAAGAAATTCATATTTATATTGCATTAGATGAGTAGAAAGGAAAAGGAAAAGTGGCTTTTGATTATAAAAAAGAATATAAGGAATTTTATATGCCAAAGAATAGACCAAGCATTATAAAAATTCCTAGAATGAATTATATTGCAGTTAAAGGGAAAGGAAATCCTAATGATGAAAGCGGAGAGTATAAGCAAACAATAGGACTTTTATATGCTATTGCTTTTACTATAAAAATGAGCTATAAAGGAACTCATAAAATAGATGGTTATTTTGAATATGTTGTTCCACCATTAGAAGGATTTTGGTGGCAAGATGGAATGAAGGATAGTATTGACTATAACAGTAAAGATCAAATGAATTTTATATCTATTATTAGATTGCCAGACTTTGTAACAAAAGAAGATTTTGAATGGGCGATAAAGGAAGCGACAAATAAGAAAAAAACAGACTTTTCAAAAGTAGAATTTTTAACTTATGATGAAGGAATTTGTGTTCAATGTATGCACATTGGAAGTTATGATGATGAGCCATTTACAATAAATTTGATGCACGAATATATGAAAAATAATGGATATAAATTAGATATAACTGATAAAAGATATCATCATGAAATATATTTGAGTGATCCAAGAAGATGTGATATAAATAGATTAAAAACAGTTATAAGACATCCAATAAGAAAAGAGAAATAATTATGGAATTTATAGAAGCAAAGACAATACTTCAAAAGCAGGCACATGGAGAAGAATGGTTCGGAGTTCTTTATAATATAAACCTATACAAAGGTTGCTGCCATAAATGTATTTATTGTGATAGTAGAAGTAATTGTTATCAAGTAGAGAATTTTGACAAAGTAAGAGCAAAGAAAGATGAAATAGAAATATTAAATCGAGAATTAAAATCAAAAAGAAAAAAAGGTGTAATAGGAATAGGTGCAATGTCAGATACTTATAATCCTTTTGAAAAACAATATAAAATAACAAGACAAGCACTAGAACTAATTTCATACTATAATTTTGGAGTATCAATAGAAACAAAAAGCAATTTAATAGTTAGAGATATAGACATATTTAAGGAAATAAACAAAAAAGCAGATGTAATACTTAAATTTACAATTACATCTGCAGATGATAATTTATCACAAAAAGTAGAACCAGGAGTATGTGTTTCTTCAGAAAGACTAAAAGCAATGAAACAATTATCAAAAGAAGGATTTTTTGTTGGAACATTATTAACCCCAATCATTCCATTTATAACAGATTCAGAAGAAAATATTAGAAATGTAATAAGATTATCGTACGAAAATGGAGCAAAATTTGTATTTTCTATGGGAGGAGTTACATTAAGAGAAAACCAAAGAGAATACTTTTATGAGCAATTAGATAAGACTTTTCCTAATTTAAAAGAAAAGTATATTAAGACTTATGGAAATAACTATTTTTGCTATCCATTGAATAAAGACTTAAACAAAATATTTAAAGAGGAATGTGAAAAATATGGACTACTTTATAAAATGAGCGATATAGTAAAGGCATATAAAAAAGAAATTAAACAAGAAGAACAATTAACCTTTATATAGAAAATTTGAAACGGAAATAAGTAACTTTTTTACGAATAATGAAAAGTAAATAATAAAATTTTTCTTAATAGAAAGTAATTAGCTTATACAATGATTTAAGAAAAAACTCAATAAAATGATAAAAAATATGTGTGTTTTCTAGAAATTTTTATTATAATATTTGCATTTTTAAATAATTATGATAATATAAACATAAATAGATTAGATATAAAATATAAAGCAAAGGTGGCAAATATGGAAAAGTTAAACATATTAGGAACAGGTCATGCAATGACATTAGATTGCTATAATACTTGTTTTACATTAGAAAATAATGAAGGAGAACATATATTAGTAGATACAGGTGGAGGTCTACAAATAATAAAACAATTAAGGGATGCAAACATAGATTTTAAAAAAATACATAACATTATTTTATCACATAAGCATACAGACCATATACTAGGAATGTTTTGGATTATCAGATATGCACAAAAGTTTTTTGACAATAATAATTATGATGGAAATCTAAATGTTTATATGCATAAAGAATTAGAAAGTACAATTAGAAAAATAATGTTTGAACTACTACCACAAAAATTTACAAAACTTATTGATAACAGAATTATTTTTAATATAGTAGAAGATAAAGAAGAAATAAAAATATTAAATTATAATATTAAATTTTTAGATGTACAAGCAAAAAAAGATAGGCAATTTGGATTTAAAACAATATTAGAAAATGGAAAAAAAATTGTATTTTTAGGTGATGAAACATTTGATGAAAAATTAAGAGATGAAGTAGAAAATGCAGATTGGCTATTACATGAGTCAATGTGTATGGATTCGGAGGCAGATATATTTAAGCCATACGAAAAAATGCATTCTACTGTAAAAACAGCATCAGAAATAGGGGCGAGTTTAAATGTTAAAAATTTAGTATTATATCATGCAAGTGATAACGATTTAGAAAATAGAAAAAGATTATATAAAGAAGAGGCAAAACAATATTTTAATGGGAATATATATGTACCAGATGATTTAGATGTTATTGAATTATAGAAAAAGAAGATATTGCCAAAACAAAGAAAAAAGATATATAGACACTAAAATTAGTGTCTATTATCTTTTAAATTAAACCTTTCAAAAAATAAACTAACAATTAGCCCTAAAAGTAGAAATAGAATATTAGTAATAGAAAAATTATTTGGAAGCAAGATAAAAGTTGAGCCAATAGTAAAACCTATTATTGAATACATAGTCTGGGTAGAAAAATTCTTCATAAAAAAGTTTATTATATTTAGAAATACAATAGAACCAATAACTAAACCAAGACCCATAGGAACTAATAAAATTAAATTGACAGATGAAACAGCTTCTAAATATAAACCATATACCCCTAAACACATAAGAATAATAGTACTACTAACACCAGGAAATACCACACCTATGGACATTAGAAATCCAGCAAAAAATAAAAACAAAAAGCTTATATTAGAAGCTCCAAAAGAAGCAATATTGTTTTCTAAATATATTAAAAATAACGCAAGTAAAAAAGTTGTAATAGTATAAAAAATATAATGAAGTCTAAACTTATCTTTAATATTTGCTTCTTTAAAAAGAGAAGGCAAGCTACCTAAAATCAAACCAGCAAAAACATATTTTATTGTATTTTCATAATTAGAGAATAAACATTTTAATATATTTCCAAATATCAATACACCAATGCAAATTCCAATGAAAATAGGAAATAAAAATAAGAAGTTATTTTTAAAATCTTTAAAAATATTTAAAATACTATCAACTAATTTTTCATAAATACCAAAAATTACACACAAAACTCCACTACTAATACCAGGCAAAATACAGCCAGCACCTAAAGCAATTCCTTTAAATATATCAAGAACAAAATTCATATGTATCCCTCCAAAATTTATATTTTTAAGCTATATTATAAATTCTTTTAGATATTTTTTTATAGTATGATAATAAATGAATAAGCAGTACATATAATTGTAACTAGAAATATGAATTGTAATAACACAATAATATCTTAAAGAAGAAAAATTATATA
>CATNCV010000121.1 GCA_950096965.1 uncultured Clostridiaceae bacterium
TATTGTCTTATTTAATCTACTATATATCACTATTTATATTTTTTATCATTATTTAATCAGTTTTAAAATTAAATCAAATTTCACTTGCAATATTTTATAAAATATTATATAATAATTTTAAATTTATTTGCGGGTATAATTTAGTGGTAGAATGTCATGCTTCCGACCTGATAGCGAGGGTTCGATTCCCTCTACCCGCTCCAAATTATATTAAAACATTAAAATTCATTAAAAGTTATAAATAGTTAAAAAGCTTTAAAATACTATATTTTAGGCTTTTATTTTTTTACACATTTTTATAAAAATTTATAGAAATGCTTTAAAAGTTGATAAAATTACGTTGAAATTACATTGAAAAGTTTAAGTGTGTTCTCTAAAAGGTACTAATTTACTTTATAGTAGTACAGTAATATATTGTCAATGAAGAAAATTTATAAAATGACTAGCTTCGCAGAAATTGCTTCTTTATGTAATTTTTGTAATTGACAATATGATGAGATTTTATAATGGAAATGGGTGTCTAGCATAAAGAGAGTTGGACACCTTAGTTGCCAAAAAAATTATTAAATAGTTGTTTAAATGGAACTTTTTGACTGTTAATATAAAATATGCTATAATTATACATAAGTAGTACTTTTGAGGGGGAATAATTATGTATGAATTAAAATATGATTTTAAACAATATAATAGAGTTATAAAAACATATATGAAAATGTTAATAAATAATAGCATGAATAATTTTCAACAACAGATTAGAAGTGGTCAGGTAATAAATGATGAATATGATGCCGATGTTTTAGCAGGATGTATACAAAATTTAGAAGAATATTTATATTACACTTATACAAATTCACCCGAAAATTTTAACCATATTATTAATTCTACTATTAACAATGTAAGAACAATTTCAGTTTTGCCAACTAATAGAAGAGGAATTTATGGAGAAACTCAAATAGAAAATAAATTAATCTTTATAAATCCAGATTTATCTTCTAGCGAACATTTAACTGGTCAAGAGAGAACAAGACTATATATGGCTCATGAATTGGGACATATTATAAACAATGAGTGGATGAAAAAAGTTGTTGAATATGCTAATAGACAAATGAGACAAGGAAGTTTAACAAAAGAACATGCACAATTGATTTATGATGGATTTTCTATGTTAGATGAGGCTACTACACAAAATAGAGCTGAAGATTTTGTATATACATTTTCAGGTAAAAACAGACCAAAGTTAGCCTATTATAGAAATGGTAGAATGTTTAATTCAGAACCATATAAATCAAATTTTGATTATTATAGTGAATTACAAGAACCTGCTACAATGTTTGCGAGAACATTAAGAGGAATAGGAAAGCAAAATGATGATTTAAGAGCATTAAATATGCTATCAGAACGAGCACTTTCGCCAATTTTTTTTAGCAACATACTAAATGAATATACAAAGGATGGACAAATGCCAGCATTTATAAGCGAAGTTCAATATATGGGATTATTAAAAAGAGCATCATATGCAAATTTTGGATATGAAGATATTTCTTATCTCCAAAATTCAATGTCATATTTACAAAGACTTAGAAATGTAACAACACAAATGAGAGACTACAGAGAACCTTTTGATGATGGATACAGATAAATACTACTATTATGATTTTTATCTATTAAGGCAGTTAAGCATAAAAAAGCTTAACTGCCTTACAAAATTATATCATTTTAAACATCTTTGTTGTATTCATCATATTTTATTTATTTTTCATTTTCTTCAATTCCACCACCTGGCAATTTGTATTCGTTTTTCTTACTTTTATTAAAAACAGCAATTTTACCATCATTTCTTATTACAATGCCTCTAGCACCATAACGTATTCTAGGATTTAACATTTCAGTACTTTTCTCATTCAAATCTTCATCTGTTATTTTATCTATTAAAATCATATTACTTTCTCCTTTAAGTTTTAATAGAATTATACTATAAATAATAGTAAATTTAAATACTTTTACTTGAATTTTATTAAACATTCATATATTTCAACACTTACTGTATATTTTCCCTTTTTTTAGTAAAAAATAATAAAGTAATTTTTAGAGTGCGAAAGGATTATATATATGAATGATTCAAAAATTGGAACCAAAGAAGCTATTGCTCTTATTCTTACAATAGCTATTTCTCATACTATTTTATCTATGCCTAGAAATTTACTTTCTAATATAAAGTCTTCTATTTTACTTAATTTGGTGTTTGTTTCTTTTATATTAGTTTGTATTTGTTATGTTGTAGTTAAACTTTTTAAAAATTTCCCTCGGTTCAGATATTTTAGATATTTCAGAATACCTTGGTGGAAAGACTTTTAAAAATATATTGGGTATAGTGTTTATTTCGTATTTTATTATAAGCTCTAGCATTTTACTTAGAGAATTTTGTGAAGCTATTAAAATTGTATACTACCCTATGACTAATATCTTTTTTGTTATTTTACTTTTTATTATAGCTATTGCTATTACAGATAAATTGGAATTTACTGCTACTTTAAAAACAAATTTAATTATTGTTCCTATTGCCTTACTTAGTATGGTTTTCTTATTTGGCTCTAATTTGAAAAATTTTTCGTTTAATAGAGTTTTTCCTATTATGGGAACAGGATTTGTTAATACTTTTATTTTAGGAATTGGAAATATTTATGCTTTTTCTGGAATAGCTTTTTTATATTTTTTACCACCTTTATTAAAAAAACCAGAAAACTTAAAAAAAGTTTCTATAGGTGCTTGTATTTTATTTGCTATTTATTTAATTTTAACAGTCAGTATAATACTTTTTATGTTTTCTTATTTTATTAATACAGATGAAATACTTCCACTTTATGTTGTTGCTAGATATATTGAAATTGGTACTTTTTTTGTTAGGTTGGAGTCTATTTTCTTACTTATATGGATGATAATTTTTGCTTGCTATTTAAGTATTGTTGTAAGATTTTGCATGTTAATTTTTAAAAAGATTACTAATATAAAACAAATTAAAGTACTTTCCTACCCCTTTGCTATATTAGTACTTTCTATTTCACTTATTCCTAGCACATATGCTAGTGCTAAACAATATGAAGCTACTGTATACCCATATATTATACTTGGACTTGACTATGTTTTTTGCATTTTACTGCTTATATTTGCAAACTTAAAAAGAAGAAAAGAAAGAAAGGTGACGTAAATTGAAAAAATTATTTAGAAATATTTTCATAGTTCTAATTACTATTGTTTTGGTTATGGCTTTTTCTTCCTCTTATACTTCTTTTAGTATAGATAATTTAGCATTTGTTATTGCTATTGGTATAGATACTGGTGATAATGATGGCAATTTAAAAGTGAGCTTTCAAATTGCCAAGCCTTCTTCTGCCTCTCAAGGCTCTTCAACACAAGATGAAACTTCTATAATTAATACTGTTGAAACAAGTTCTATATATACTGCCATTAACCTTATGAATAGTTATATAGGTAAAGAGCTTAACCTTTCTCATTGCAAATTGGTGGTATTTTCTGAAGAAGTTGCTACTAACGGTATTTCAAATGAAATTTATACTTTGATAAATGATGTTCAAATTAGACCTTCTACTAATATTATTGTTAGTAAAACTGATGCAAAATACTATATTGAAAGTTCAAAACCTAGTTTAGAAACATTACCTACTAAGTATTACGAAATATTTCCTAATTCTAGTAAGTATACTGGTTATACTTCAAATGCTACTATAGGTGATTTCTTTAATGGTCTAACTTGTAATACTTGTGAGCCTTATGCAATACTTGGTGGTACTATTGATAGTAACATAGATAATTTAAAAGATTACTCTTCTTCTGACCCTTTAAATGCTGGTAATGTAAAGTCTAATGAAACAAGTATATCTGGTAAAAGAGGTGCTGAAAATATTGGTTTAGCTGTATTTAAAGGTGATAAATTAGTTGGTGAACTTACTGCTATGGAAACCGTTTGTTTTTCTTTAATGCGTAATAATGTTAATGGCTTTTTAATTACTATTCCAGATCCTATGGATGATGAAAGTTATATAGATTTATATTTATTTCCTGCTAAAGATACAAAAGGAAATGTTGACATTATTAACGGTACACCCTATATTACTGTAGATTGTAAATTTAATGGAAGAATCTACTCTATGAAAAAGGACTCTAGATATTTGGATAATACTGTTTTAGATGAAATTTCAAAAACTGCTTCTAAATATATTGAATTGCAAATATCTAATTATTTATATAAGACTTCTAAAGATTTTAAAGCTGATATTAATGGTTTTGCCAAATATGTTTTACGTAAATTTACCACACTTGATGAGTTTGAGCGATATAATTGGATTCAGAATTACGAAAATTCATTTTTTACAGTAAATAGTGATGTTTGTATAAAATCTGGTTTCTTACTTACTGAAACATAAGCTAAATAACAGGTATGGTGCCCCCTGCTTCTACGATGTAAAATTTGATTTTTCCTATTATAGAACAGAGGTGGCTTTACGACATAGTTGATTGTTAATTGCCCCTACATTTCAAATTAATTTTTTTGCTATGCATCAAGAAGGTTGCTTTGTCACATGTATGGACAAAGATCTACACCCTACAGTTAAAATTCTAAATTGATTATGGATATGGATGACATCACTTAGATTAACCATGGGGTAACTTTTTATAAATTATTAATTAAGGAGAGCTTTATGTTGAATTTTATGTATCATTCTCTATTTTTATTATTTACTATATATGTTTTAATAGAAAGTATTTCATATGGGATATTTGAGATAAAAAAAGAAGAAAACAAATTTGGCGGTTCATGTGTAATTGCGTTTAGTATTTTTTGTGTTGTTTTGGGAAATTTTATTGTTTGGAAAAATTGATATGGATTGGAGTTCCTAGGTAAGAGAATAAAATTGTAGAGTATTTCTTTGAAAAACTAAAAACTAAAGGTCGCCAAAATGGCGACCCTTACATTTTTTAGAATATATTTTATAATATCTAACTTCTAATTTCTAACTTGCGCTTTCCAACTTCTGACATCCGACTTTCAACATTAATACTTACCACTTGATTCAAATACATCTTTTATTTTATGCTTAACTGTATTTTTCACTTCTTCTCTAGCAATGACAGCACAAATAAGAAAAGTATTTACAGAAGACCCATCAAGCTTTGACCCAAGAAATTATTTGACTCCTGCTAGAGAAGAAGT
>CATNCV010000122.1 GCA_950096965.1 uncultured Clostridiaceae bacterium
CATGGCGTGAATATGTTGAAACTGCCGCGTATCTGCAGTGATGATGTTGCTTTCCATATCGGGGCCACGCCTGCGGCGATAAAGGAGTTGGCGCGGAAAGAGACATTGAAGGAGTTGGCCGATGACTTAATTATTTCTTTTATTTCTTTTTCTGACATACATTGTGCTTTATATATTCCACCATCATTGCCACCTAAATCTTCTCTAATATCAGTCGTTAATATAATAAAATGGTAACCATTCAAGTCAAATGAGAATGTTGCATTTTTATAATCCATAATTTTTTCAAGTTCTTTTCTTGAACTCATAGTACGTAAATCATGATTTCCTATTACTGAATAAAATGGAGTTTGAATATTTTTTAGTTTATTCCAAATGTAAGTATAATTTATAATATCTTTATCATGATTAAAAGTATCTTCAATCAAATCTCCCAAACATATACTTACATCTGGGATTTCTTCATTTATTTTATCTATCAATTTTTCTATTATTTTTACAGAATATTGTGTTAGTTTCCTAGTTAAATTAAAGTCCAACTCTTCTGGTCTCTTATCTAAATAATGTATATCTGAAAAAATAATCAATTTACATTTACTCATTATTTGCTCTCCTATAGTTAGTTTCTCTCAATTATAATATCTGCTACTGTCAAATTAGTTTCATTTGTAATATTGTCTATAATTGTTTTAGCAACATCACAAGGTTTCATAAATGTAGATTGTTTTTCTTCTGATACATAATCTCTACTGTTTTTATAAAATTCTGTATTTATTCCCCCTGGATATACTCCTATTACTTTTACACTTGTACCTTTATAAGCTACCTTTAAACTTTCTGTATATCCTCTTTCTCCCCATTTAGTAGCACAATATACCGCTTCTTGCTTGTTTCCTCTCAATGCTGCAGATGACATTATATTTACTATTTTTAAGTCTTTTTCTTCTTTTACTTTTAAAGTTTCTGTTGAAAATAAAATCATACCTTGCAAACCTTTAAAGCATTTATCGATATCTTCTTTTTCATATTTTGTAGGTAGCTTAAATGATGGCTCTCCTGCATTATTGATTAGTATTTTTATATTTCCTAAATTTGATATTTCATAAATAGCATCTTTAACAAATTTGCTATCAGAAATATCACCTATAAATCCTTTATAATTATCTTTATATGTATTATTTAATACTTTCATTCTTTCAACATCTCTATCTATGTTACATACAAAATAATCTTTTTTTATAAATTGTTTAAGTAGCTCTAATCCTAAACCACTTGCTCCACCTGTTATAATTACTATTCCTTTGCTCATTTTGTTTCCTCCTCTTTAACTTTTTTATCTCTTTTTCCGAACTTTACACCTTCTGGATCATTCTGCTCTCTATAATAAGTAATATATTGTGCTGTAACCATTGGATTTATGGAAAAGTAGTATTTACAAAACCTTCTAAATAAGAGTAAACTATCATCATTTTCATAAAATAATAATATATCTAACATCTCATCTAATTTTCTTTGAATATACCTTTCATCTTTTACTTTATCTTTTATAATTTTTTCTATTTCAGATTTTACTATTGTATATCTTTGTTTATGCAACTCTATAATAGATTTGCACATATCATACAATTCTTGTTTTTCCATAATCTACCTCGCTTTATATTATACTACTAAAGGTTCTAATTGTTTTATATAACCTAATATTGTATCTAAAACAATATCTGTCTCTTCTCCTAGCCAATTATATCTACTATTTTGAACATTTTCTAAAAAATTAGCATTCTTAAATATTTTGCTTAATTCATTTGCTATGTCATATGTAGTATTAATTCTTAAGTCACTATTGAAACAATACATATTAATCAATTTAATTAGCCATACCTTGTCCATATTTCCCTCTGTTATAAGATAATAAAAATCATATATGTCCTTATATCTTGTTGTTCTAATACCATGTTTTAACATAGATAATAATTTTTCAACAAAAATCTGCTCTTTAGTATTTATTAATAATGTCATACTGTTATTAAACACTTCAAAGTTAAACATATATTCTTCTTGCTCTATATCCAAATTGTTATGTACTCCAATATCAATTTTAGTTTCTATTTGATTTCTGAATGCATCCTTCAAAACAATATTAACTCTTTTTCCATGATAATCTTGATGCTTTAAAGGTTTTATATTTTTATTAACTATTATCTTTATTCCATCATCGATTTTATTTAATTTATCAAACAATAACAATATACTTTTATCTTCTAAAGAGTATCTAATTAGGTCTATATCGATATCAACAGTGGCTCGTCTTTTATCATTAGTTATATTAAACATAACTACTCCACCTTTAACTGTAATATTGTTTCTATAATTAGATTTTGCAATCTTGCTCAATATTATATCTTGTGCAACTTTTGATGTTGCATAAGCATCTTCATATCCTTTTTCTACATAAAAGTCTATACTTTCTAATAAATTTATCACTAAAAGACCTCCCTATGTATAATTTCGAAAATGTTTTTTCCATTAGCAAAACATTCTAAATAATCTGCAAGTAAACTCATATCTATTTCATCTGAAATTTCTCTGTAATTGCTTATTATTTCCTTGTAATAATCAAAGGCAAAAGTATTCTTATTTCTTATTAATTCAATTAACATTCTCTCTTTGTTATAAATATTTATTTGAACGTTATTATAATTTACTTGACTTTTTCCAATTTCAAAAAAATGGTTTGCCATAAATATTTGTTCTATTTTATCATTCAACATTTTCTTGGCATTGTGTTTTGTGGCTAAAAAATATTTACTAGGTATATAATCTGTTAATCCTAAATAGAAAAATGCACTTTCTGATGTAAAAATACTATTAGGATATCTTTTCACAATATATTCCAAAGGATTGTATTTTTCAGTATCTGAATATAGACCACTTTCAATCTTATATAGTTCTTTGTTTGCTACTTTTTTATTTATATTATAATTATCTAATCCCTTATTTTTCAATTCTCTATATGTATATATCATATTTTCTTCCCCCAACTATATATTAAACTAAAATAAGGCGTTTGTCAATAAAATCGCCTTATTTTAGTTTAATGTTTTTAATGTTCAAATTATTATATTTTATTTTCATTCTAAATTTTCAAATCATATAGTTATTGATATTCTGCATTTCTTTCAAACATATCCTTTATTTCTTTAACTTCGTCAAAATATTCTCCATGGTCATTATAATCTTCATATGGTTCAGATATTACTTCTGATTCTATATCTCTTAATACTTGTGGTATATAAAATCCATCAACAATGTCTTTTATATCTTTATACTCAAAACATACATTAAAAATATCATTTATATTAATTTTGTTTAGTTTTTCTTGTTCTTGTTTTATATAATTTTCTATTTCATCATATACCACACTTTCTATTCCTTCTATCTTTTCTTCTTCACTTTCCTCCGAAAAGTGTTGGAGATAGTTCTCTACAGTTTCGTTCAAATTCCATTCTTCATATCTCAGACTCACATATTCTGTTATTGCATCCTTTAATACATTACATATTCTTAAAATAAGATTTTTATATTCTTTTTCATTTCCGTTCAATATATTTAGTAATAATAAACTGGATTACCTGTATTAAATCATCTAGTGTCAATTTTTCTAAAATCCATCTTATTCTATTTTCATCAAGAAGTATTTCTTTTAATTCATAAACTTCTGAATATGTCTTTATAAATTTATTTATAAGTTCTGAATAATCTTCCATACTTGTTGATGAAAATATTGTTTCATAGCTTTTTTCAAATGCTAACTGTACAATGTTTATTATCTTTTTGTCGACAATAGCTGTATCCAATATAAATTTTAATATATAAAAATATATATTATTTTTTAAAACATTAAATTCCAAAAATTCGCCTGTTATCAACATCTTTTCTAATTCCATTTTTATATCTAAGTTCTTTATAACTTTATTAACTTGCTCTATATATAAAGAATATTTCAAAAATCTTCTTTGCTCAGCAGGATTATTTAATAATTCATTTTTTATGTAGTCATTAATTGATGGATTTAATACAGATATTTGTATTTTTCCATCTTTTATTACTTGCCTTTGAATTTGCCTTTAAATCTAACATTATACTGCTTATATTTCTTTTTAGGTTTTACTAATTTATAGTATTCATCCTGCACATAATATGGATTTTTGAATAGTCTTTCAACAATATTTTGTGGTAAATACTTTTCTCCTAATTGATACATTCTTACTGCTTTCTTATCATTTATTGAGCGAATTGTAGGATACGTCTTGTTGTTATCATCATTTATAATATAGCCTTTTTTATACATTGCCTTTTTAAATTGTGCATAACTCACACATATTTTGTTACTTGTAACATAATAGCACAAAAACCTCCTTTTTCAATATTTTTGGTCAAAAAAAGACCGTTTCAAAAGAAACGGTTTAAGTTTTTGTGTCCATCAAACTTTTTGTAATCTTGAAATTAGGTTATATCAAGGATTTCAAAAAGTTCGACGAAACTGTTTTATGGCTCCCCTTGTTGGACTCGAACCAACGACCTATCGGTTAACAGCCGAGCGCTCTACCAACTGAGCTAAAAGGGAATATATAAACCTGGCGACAACCTATTTTCTCAGCAGGGTAACCCACAAATATCGTCGGCACATAAGGGCTTGACTTCCGTGTTCGGAATGGGAACGGGTATTTCCCCTTATGTCATCATCACCAGAAATTTTTTGTATGCTTTTTTTAACTTCCTCTAATATATCACTTCTTTTCCTCTTTGTAAATATATTTTATTCACTTTTTTGAAAATTATTCTATATTTTTTCTAGTTAATTATTTTTTTGCAAGCACACTCAAAAATACATAGAAAAAAGCTTTTATTTCTAGGTAAACCTTCGTTACCTTCTTTATTATTTGGTCTAAACCATTTTTATTAACCTTTATTTAATATTAGTGGTTAAGCCCTCGATTTATTAGTATTGGTCAGCTACATGTATCGCTACACTTACACCTCCAACCTATCAACCACATAGTCTACGTGGA
>CATNCV010000123.1 GCA_950096965.1 uncultured Clostridiaceae bacterium
GATGTGTCCGGAAACCTTTGGGAGTGGACTCAAGAAGCAGCTTATCTAAAAAATGTAACATATGGAGAGAATGATATATACAACACATACATGCTTCGTGGTGGTTCTTTCACCGATGCGTATGAGGCTTCTCCAGCCTCTGCACGCGTTAACGATTATGCACCTAGTACCTACACTTGCGACGGGTTCCGCCCTGCACTTTACCTTTAATAAAGTGATCATTTAAATTTTCATTTTGTGTTATGAAATAAGAATCTTAATTAAAAGAAAAAAGACTAACTACAATTGTAGTTCAGCCTTTTTCTTTTTTGATTAGAATCCTAGGATCCTCCTTGCGTCTTTGTATTCCTGTGTTTCAGTTTCTGACATGTATCCCTCTTTAGATAATTTATATCTTTTGTAAAAGGTAACTTTTTTGCCAGTACTTAATATTACTGTGCATTTTCTTGATATACAAGCAAAAAATCTTATAATGTGGTTAGTATACAATGCATAAATGTTAATTGTCATAGTAGCCCTCCTCTATATCTGCATCTTCTATTTCACTTATGATGTAAGCATAAAAGCCTTCATCAATTTCTTCCCCCATTGCTTTATCCTCTTCTAACCAGTCTAAGTTGGCTAACAGAAGTTCTACATACATTTGCTTGATATCCTCTTCTGAAGCATTTTCCAAGTAGTCCAGCGCCTTGTTAAATGGCTCTATCTGAAGCTTGTATACTTCTTCTGAGATAGTTCCTTCGTCTAACCAATTTTTCTCATCAGTTAGACATTTCCACAAAAGTTCTTCGCATTTCTCTTTTGTGGATAGCTCGTGGTCATCACAAAAACAGCAATAATCTTCTGAAGCAACAATTGTTGCTTTCTCTTGAGGTATTTCTTTTACTGGTGCCACTCCTAATTCCATTACTGCCATAACTGTAAAAGCTAACCGTCCTATCATTCCTATCATTCCTATCATGTCATATCCTCCATACATATTATAAATTTTTATTTCTTTTACTATTATACCACTTTATACTATATTTGTAAATTAAAAATCAAAAATTCCTTGACATAATTCAAAAATCATAGTATATATACCTTATAGATACTATTTATATAATTATCAACAAATGGAGGTAATAATATGGATAAATTAAAGAATGTAAAATATGTTATTTTTAATTGTGACAACACATTATTGATTCACCGTAAAGATGAAGCTAAAATGCTTGCTAATGTTTTAGATATGCCTTATAGTTCAGAATTTAAAAAACAATATTATTTTATGCTCCAACACTCATATATTTATTTTGAAACTCAAAAAGTTAAATTTAAAAAATTTACACAACTAGTTGATATATGTATGCCTATTTTAATTAAACACAAGATATCTGCTGATGAATTTATAAAAGTATGGTTTTCATTAAATTGTTGCTTTATGAATGAAGATACAATAGATGTTTTAAATTATTTACAAGTAAAGGATTACAAAATTATTATATTAACTGACACCTTTTATGAAAAACAAAATAAGCTATTAGAATACTTTGATATTAGTTCATACATAACTGATTTATATTCAGTTGATAACCATTACTTAAAAAGAAATCCAAAATCAGTTTCTAGAGTAATAACTTCTAATAATAAAGATGATTATATAATGATAGGTAATTCATTAGAACATGATATTGCTTTTGCTAGGAATGCTGGAATCCGTTCTATTTGGTTTAATCCAGAGTATAAAAATAATAACACTAAATTCAGGCCTACAATAGAAATAAGTTCTTTGTTACATATTTGTAGAATACTTTAATTTAAAAAGTGAAATGAGACTAAATTTAATCTCATTTCACTTTTTTGTTATTCTTTTTCTATTTTTTCTAAAAAAGCAAAGAATTTTTGCTCTTCTTCAACTACATTCCATTCTTTCATCTGGTCAACTACAAAATTACATTCGTCTTTGTATTCACTATTGGTAGTTGAAAAAATTAAAACTGGAATATTGTATTTTTTCCGATGTAGCTCTCTTAATACATCATCACCTTCTCTTTCATCTTCTGTAAATTCATTGTCCCAAACAGGAATTCCCATGTCTAAAACGATTCCATCAATGTTTTGTTCTTTACAAATAATTCTACGAAGAGCTGAATTTCTTCCTTTTGCAATTTCATATTCTATTCCTCGTTTTTTGCATTCTGTTATAATTCCTGAACACTTTGTTTCTGCGTAGTCATCAACTATTAAAATTTTCATAGTTCTTTCCTCCTGCATTTTTATTGTATGTTTATATTTTATAAACATACTCTTTACTTATGGTTACATAATATATATTACCATATAAAATTTATTTTTTCAATGTTTTTTGTTGTATTTTTATTATTTATGTGTTAAACTACTAATAATAAATAGCTATAATAAAAGACTAGTACTAATTTTAAAGTTTTATAAAGAGAGCCTACGATTGGTGGAAGTTAGGTTAAAACAAATTAGGAATCTACTTTTATTGCTTTCTACATAAAAAATAGAACCGAGTTATGCTAGGTTATAAGCATTTTAGAGATTATTTTATATTTTATAAAATAAATTAAGGTGGCACCGCGAAAGTATTCGCCCTTATGCTTTTATTTAGCATAGGGGCTTTTGTTTGTAAGGAGGTAAATTATGATTGATATTAAATTTTTAAGAGAAAACCCTGATGTGGTTAAAGAAAACATCAAAAAGAAATTCCAAGACCATAAACTTACTTTGGTTGACGAGGTTATTGAGCTTGATTCTAAAAATAGAGAGTCTAAGTTAAAAGGTGATGAACTTCGCTCTAAACGTAATTCATTAAGTTCTGAAATTGGTAACTTAATGAAACAAGGTAAAAAAGATGATGCTGAAGCTATTAAGTTAGAAGTAAAAAAAATTAATGATGAATTAGTAGCAAATGAAAAACTAGAAACTGAATACGAAGCTCAAGTTACAGAAAAAATGATGAAAATTCCTAATATTATTCATGAGTCTGTTCCTATTGGCAAAGATGATAGCCAAAATGTTGAAATAAAAAAATATGGTGAACCTATAGTTCCAGATTATGAAATTCCTTTTCATGGAGAAATTTTAGAAAAACTTGGTGGAATTGATTTAGATTCTGCTCGTAGAGTCGCTGGAAATGGTTTTTACTATTTAATGGGAGATGTTGCACGTCTTCATTCTGCTGTTTTAACATATGCTAGAGATTTTATGATTAATAAAGGCTTTACTTATTGTATTCCACCTTATATGATAAGAGCTGATGTTGTAACTGGTGTTATGAGCTTTGAAGAAATGGATGCTATGATGTATAAAATTGAAGGCGAAGATTTATACCTAATTGGTACTTCTGAGCATTCTATGATTGGTAAGTTTAAAGGTCAATTATTAAATAAAGAAAGCATGCCTTATACAATGACATCATATTCTCCATGTTTTAGAAAAGAAAAAGGAGCTCATGGTTTAGAAGAACGTGGTATTTACAGAATACATCAATTTGAAAAACAAGAAATGATAGTTGTTTGTGAACCTGAAGATAGCTGGAACTGGTATGATAAAATGTGGAGCTATACTGTTGAACTATTTGAAAGTATGGGAGTTCCAGTTCGTACTTTAGAGTGTTGTAGTGGTGACTTAGCAGACTTAAAAGCCAAAAGTTGTGATGTGGAGGCTTGGAGCCCAAGACAGAAAAAATACTTTGAAGTTGGAAGTTGCTCTAACTTGACTGATGCACAGGCACGCAGGCTTGGAATTCGTATTAAAGGTGAAAAAGGAAACTATTATGCACACACATTAAATAATACAGTAGTTGCCCCACCTAGAATGTTAATTGCTATTTTAGAAAATAACTACCAAGAAGATGGCAGTGTAATAATTCCAGAAGTTTTAAGACCTTATATGGGTGGAACTGAAAGAATTAAGGTAAAATAGTATTTATTATTTTTATATTCTATTGTATGGAAATCACTTTAAAATTTTTTGCCTTATAAAAATCAATGTTTCAAATTTTTATTGAAAAATGAGACTTGACTATTTTCAATATGCAGAAGTTTTTGTTACTAGTTAATAGTTTTGATACATAAGTCTTCTTAGGAAGCTACTATATCGAAACTATTAACTAGTAACAATTTTTTAGTCTTTCTATAATTTTATTGACTTAATATTGTTCATAATATATAATTTCTTATATAAGTTTTAATTAGTAACATGTAAATTTACATTTTATATTATAGGAGGTTATTCTATGGCAAAACTACATTTTAGGTATGGCGCAATGAATGCAGGGAAAACAACTATTTTGCTTCAAACTGCATACAATTATGAGGAAAGAAGTCAAAAAGTATTACTAATAAAACCATCAATAGATACCAAAGGAAATGAAAAAGTTGTATCTAGAATAGGTTTAAATAGAAATGTTGATGCTTTAATTTCACCAACTGATAGTATTTTTGATAAAATCGAAACCAGTTTAGCTTGGACAAATTGTATTTTAGTTGATGAAGCTCAATTCTTAAGTCAAAGTCAAGTTGATGAATTATTCCATATAACTAAGTTATATAATATTCCTGTAATTGCATTTGGCTTACGAACAGATTTTAAGTCTAATGGTTTTGAAGGAAGTATACGACTATTAGAATTAGCAGATGCCTTAGAGGAAATGCCAACTATTTGTAGATGTGGAAAAAAAGCAAGATTTAGTGCTAGAAAAGTAAATGGTCAATTCACAAATGTTGGTAATAGTGTAGTAGTTGATGGTACACAAAATGTAGAATATGAATCTCTTTGTGGCTTTTGTTATATTAGCAAAGTATTAAAATTAAATAAAAAATAGTATATAAAAATGAAGTATATTGCTAGTATATACTTCATTTTTAATTCTTCTTTAACATTTGCTTCTATGTCAATACTTTTTGAAAATTTCACTAAAAAATAGCTTTATTTTATTAGCAAATATTTCACCTATGTACAATCTTGGCTTGTTCCGCTCGCCGCGGAGGCAGGCTCAAGATTTAATTTTTTGTTTTA
>CATNCV010000124.1 GCA_950096965.1 uncultured Clostridiaceae bacterium
TTCAAACTTTTAATTTACATTTTTTATTTTGTAACACTTTTTTCAAAATAGAATAATATATACCATACGAAAGAACAAAAAAATCTATATATAGGAGGTACTTAAAATGGGAAATTGTTGCTGTAATAATAGTGAAATTCTTTGGTTCATTATTCTTTTCTTATTACTATTCTGTGGCTTTGGAAGTAACAGATGTTGTAACAATGGTTGCTGCTAGTTTTCCTTTTGAAACGCGTTTTTCTTTTAAAAGGCTCTAACTAAAAGTTTAGTCCATTTTTTTGAAAGGGGGGAATTTTTATGCCAGAAAATAGAGGTTGTGGATGTGGATGCAATGGTTTCGGTTTTGGTGGAGACTGCATCTGGATCATAATAGTTTTAATATTAATATTCTGTTGTTGTGGTAACAACAATGGTTGTGGATGTTGCTAATTTATTAGATAATAACACATAGAAAAAGAACTGTAAAAAATTCCATTTGGAAAATAAGAGAAATGCTTTCTCTCATTTTCTAATGAACTTTTTTACAGTCCCTTTATTTTTATATCATTTTATTTTTCTTTTAGTACCTTCAAAATATAAAAGGCTATAAAGTCTAGGTCTGTTTTATAAAATTTAGGGTTATCATTTCCCCAACCTCTAATTGGTCCTCTTAAAAATTCTTTATGAGACCACTGCATGTCTTTATCTTGTCTCATAAAATGAAAATCATAATATCCTTCTTCACAAAAGCAATCATAAAAGAATGCAATCTTCCATTCTTGTTTTTCAATAGATATTTGTTCTTCAAATGAGCTTTCTCTTGCATATATTCCTATTGTTTCCATATCCTCTGCAAAAGCTTTCTTAGCTTCTATAATACTTTTTGCTTGGTATAAGCCAGACATAGTTCCTAAATTATATATGTATCCTTCCATATCTTTATCTTCAAAATTTGAACCAATTGCATAGCTGTAACAATTACCTTCTATGTTATTATCCCGCCAATCAAATATTAATGGATAAGTATTTTCTAATATCGATTTCCGTATAGCCTTTATTTTCTCTTCTTTACTCATTTTTTTACCTCCTAAAAATTATTTTAGAACTTCCTATATTTAATATGTAAACATTATATGTTTTTTTCATAATTTTGTCAACTTGCTAATCATCTTATTCGTTAATTCCCGCGGTATACCCTGTTGAATATGCTATTTGAAGGTTAAACCCTCCTGTGTATGCATCTACATCTATTATTTCACCTGCAAAGTACAATCCTTGAACTAGCTTTGACTGCATTGTTTTTGGATCTATTTCTTTTATGCTTATTCCTCCTGCTGTTATTATTGCTTCTTCTATTCCTCTGAATCCTGAAATTGCTATAGTCAAATTTTTCAATAATTTTACTAATTCCATTCTTTCTTCTTTTGTAATTGAATTTACTTTTTTGTTTTCATCTATATTTAATAAATTGATTATTGGCATAATTAGTTTTTGTGGCAGTAATTCATTTAAACTATTTTTTATCTCTTTATTTTTACTTTCTTCAAAATCCCTCAATATTCTAGCATTTAATTTTTCTTCTGATAGTGCAGGTTTTAAGTCTATTTTTAATATTACTTTTCCATTTTTTAATAATTCTTCTATATTTTTGTACCTTAACAAATGGCTACTTGCACTTAATATTGTAGGACCTGACACTCCAAAATGTGTAAATATCATTTCTCCAAAATCTTCGTATATTTTCTTATTTTTGTTTTCATCTATCATTTCAATTTTAACATTTCTTAAACTTAATCCTTGTAAATTTTTGCATAAGTTTAATGAGGTTTTATATTGAGATTTCTCTATTTCCTTTATTTCTATGTTTTCATCATTTATTGCTGTTAACGGAACTAAAGATGGTTTTATTCTATTAATTGTATGTCCTAATTCTTTTGCCATATTATAACCATCACCTGTTGAACCTGTGGCTGGGTAGCTTTTTCCTCCCGTAGCTATTATTACTTTATCTGCTTTTTCTATTTCTCCATTTGCAAGTTTAACACCTATAACTTTTCCATCTTTTTGTAATATATTTTTTACTTCTATACCTGTCTTTATTTTTACTCTATTTTTTTGAAGTTCTTTAATAAACGCGTCTCTTACATCTATTGATTTATCTGAAACAGGAAATATTCTGTTTCCCCTTTCTTCTTTTACTTCTACTCCATTTTCCTTTAGCATATTTATTATATCAATATTTGTAAAATTTCCAAAGCTACTGTATAAAAACCTTCCATTTCCAGGAATATTTTTTATAAACTCATCCATTTCTAAAGAACTAGTTATATTACATCTTCCTTTTCCAGTTATTAATAATTTCTTACCTAGCATTTTATTTTTTTCTAATAATACAACTTCATTTTCATTCTTTGCTGCTGATATAGCAGCCATCATCCCTGCTGGTCCTCCGACCAATTACAACAACTTTCATATTTTTTACTTCCTTTCTACTTCCGCACGCTAGGGACGGTCCTTTCCGTTCCGATTTCGGAACGGAAAGGACCGTCCCTAGCGTGCTATATTTCTTTTATGATTTCATATATAAACTTCTGGCACTCTAACCCTAAATTTCTATCATATTCTTCACCTAATATCTCATTATCTGATATTATACGTACA
Source organism: uncultured Clostridiaceae bacterium (assembly GCA_950096965.1). Classification (GTDB taxonomy): domain Bacteria; phylum Bacillota; class Clostridia; order TANB77; family CAG-508; genus UMGS1663. The sequence continues at coordinate 2,641 of CATNCV010000124.1, forward strand.
CCAACTACTGGTATATTATAGTTTTTAGCTACTGTATATACTGCTATTCCTTCCATTTCTTCGCAAAGAACTTCATGTTTTTCACTTAAATATATTATTTTGTCCTTTTCACAATTCCATATATCTCCGCTTCCTATTACTCCAGTACATACATTTCCATTTTTATATTTTTCTTTTGCACTTTCTATAAATTGTACTAATTTCTCATCTGCTTTTACAGTTTTCTTTTCATCTTTTCCTCCATTTACAAATGTTATATAGTCCCATTCTAATGAATTACTTCCTTGACCTTCTTCTTTGTATGGTGTTTTTGCTGACATTATATTAAAACATTCTAAACCTATTACAATGTCGCCTTTATGAATGTTTCTTCCTATTCCTCCTGCTGTTCCTTCATTTATAATTATTGATGGCTTGTACTTTTCTATTGCTAGAGTAGTAAGTACAGAAGAATTTATTATTCCTACTTCTGATTGTGCTATTACTACTTCTTTTCCTTCAATATTTCCCTCATATACATTGTATATATTTAATTTACTTTTCTTTAGATTTTCTAACTTATCTACTAAAAAATCTATTTCTGGATCCATTGCTCCTATTATCATTATTGGTTTTTGCATAATTTCTCTCCTTTGCACACTAGGGACGGTCCTTTTCGTTCCGAAATCGGAACGGAAAGGACCGTCCCTAGTGTGCTTTTATTTTTCTAGCATCTGTATTGCTTTTAATACTCCTAATTTTCCATACTCATATGTAAGCCCTCCTTGCATAAATGCCACATATGGTGGGCGGATTGGACCATCGCATGAAAGCTCTATTGATGAGCCTTGTGTGAAAGCCCCTGCAGCCATTATTACTTTGTCAGTGTAGCCTGGCATGTCCCATGGTTCTGGTACTGAGCTTGATTCTATTGGTGAACCCATTTGTATTCCTTGGCAGTATTTTATTAGTTTTTCTGGTTCTCCAAATTCTATTGTTTGTACTATGTCTGCTCTTTTTTCATCATATTTTGGTTCTGTTTTATAACCTAGTGTATCTAACATTTTACTTGCAAGTACTGCTGTTTTTAAGCTTGATGATACTACACTTGGTGCAAAAAATAAACCTTGCAATATTGATTTATTTATTCCTAATGTTGGTCCTACTTCTTTTCCTTCTCCTGGTGCAGTTAGCCTTTCTCCTGCAAGTTCTATTAGGTGTTTTCTTCCTACTATGTATGCTCCATTTGGTGCTAAACCTCCACCTAAATTTTTAATTAATGAGCCTACTGCTATATCTGCTCCTATTTCTATTGGCTCTACTTTAGTAACAAATTCGCAATAGCAGTTATCTACCATTATTATTACTTGTTTGTCAACTTCTCTTATTGCTTTTATTACTTTTTCTAGTTGCTCAATTGTTATACTTTTTCTTGTGCTATATCCTTTTGAACGCTGTATTTCTATTAATTTTACTTTACTTTCTTGTAATCTTTTTTGTATCCTCTCATAATCAAAGTCATTATTTACTAAATCTATTTGGTCATAATTTACATTATAAGATTTTAGCGAGCTTGCATTTTCTCTAATTCCTATTACTTCATGAAGTGTATCATATGGCAAACCTGTAATGCTAAGCATTGTATCTCCTGGTCTTAAGAATGCAAATAGTGCTACTGTTAGTGCATGTGTTCCTGAAATGAATTGACTTCTTACTAAGCTATCTTCTGCTTTAAAAATTTGGCTATATACTTTTTCTATTGCCTCTCTTCCTATGTCTGAATATCCATATCCTGTTGTACTTCCAAAGTGTATTTCTGATATGTGGTTATCTTGAAATGCTTTTAACACTTTTAGTGTATTATACTCACATATTTCATCTATTCCTTTAAATACCTTTTCCACATCCTTTTCTGATTTTGTGCATAAATTTTGTATTTTTTCACTTATTCCAAATTGTTTGTACATTTTTTATTCCTCTTTTCTCTTTTTTTATATTAAAAATATTATAGCATTCTACTATAATATTTTCAATTATTTTTTCTTTCTTACTTGTTTTTTATTAATTTATATAGTAGACTATGTTTATAAAAAATGAGAATATACAATGTGTGCGTGTTGCCACCTTTTATATAGACATAATTTTCTGTAGGATTGATGCATGGAGGTGGTGCTTATGGTAGAAATGAGGTGTGTTATGGAAGAGAAAAAACAAAAAAAAATAGAGGTAGTTTCAGGTGGAAATGATTTGAATATCTCCCCTGTATATGACCATATTGATATTGAGAAACCTAAGGAGAAAAAAGAAAAGAAAAATGTACAA
>CATNCV010000125.1 GCA_950096965.1 uncultured Clostridiaceae bacterium
TATTGTTTACGAGTATAATGGTAATTAAATATCTTTAATTTTTTTGCCCTTTAATTAGGGTTATTTTTGTTGTCTATTTTTCTCTTTGCTTGAATAGTCAAAATCTGCGATTTTTCCTATTCAATAAGAAAAGGCACAGTACCCTGTGCCCCTATATTTTAAATTGTTTTTTCCTATACTACAAGAAATAGGCTTCACCTCTTGGATGAACTTTTTATTTTTTTCATAAGTTTGTTCCAACTATTACATTATTCTGCTTGTTTTTTTGCTTTTACTTTAGACATATATGTAGCAGATAACATTAGCATTCCAAAGGTTCCAAATAAAAATGCAAAATAGACAATAGCAACTGGAGATGTAGATCTTATTCCTTCAACATTTGCATATAATTTGTCATTCGATAATAGGGCAGTTACACTTTTCCCTTTATAATATCCTGAAAGTCCATGAACATTTTGTAGTTCATATTCTTTTCCATTATACTCTACTTTTACTTCATAAAATGTTGTTCTATTGTTTGTCTTTTTATTTACAACTTCTTTAGTAGAAGTGCTAGTAACAGTTGCTTTAACTTCTTCGTATTTAATTTCTGCTTTATTCATTAAAAACCAAAAAACAATAGTTAAAATTAAACAAATTAAAGTGATACTCCACATAAGTGCGACTTTATTCTTCATAACTTTTCCCCTCCATTCCTATACAAGTATATTACTTCTATTTATATTTTTCAACATATATTTCTATATTTTTTAAGATAATATTATAATTTTTCAATCTTTTCTTTCTACTATGTCTTGGGCTACCTGTTATGAATACTTAAATCTACCAATTGGCTCAAAGTGTTATTTTCCATAACTTATAAGTTACTTCCACTTTTTGCCCTTCATTACTCTTCGAATTGGCTTGAGGAAGGCTAGGTATTTTTTTTAATTCAAGTATATTTTTATTGCTCTTTCAAATTCATTATCTATTGATATTTCTTTTTCTTTTATATGTATTTTTAGCTTTAGCAAATTTAAAATAATTATTAATAGTATTGCAATACATTTGGATTGTTTTATCAGAAATATTACTATTCTTTTCCTTAAGATATATTTTAAATTCTTCTCACACCACTATTTTCCCTCCTCTCATTTATGTATTATTTTAGTTTTGTAAAAAAATTACTCTACATATTACATATAGAGTAATTTTATATTTCCTCCTTCCTTTTTATATTTTGCAAGTCATATATTTATTTTAAAACTTCATATATGTAAATTAAAGCTGAGAAAAAATTTAAGATAAAAAAATAACATCTATTAATATAAATGTTATTTTTATAATATTTAATTTACCATTGTACTTTATATAAAGATTGAATCGGAACATTTAGAGCTTTAGATAATTTTATCATTACTTCTAAAGATGCTCCTTTATATCCATTTTCCATATCGCTGATATGTGTTTTAGATATACCTGACTTTTTAGAAAGTTGTTTTAGGGTTATTTTGTTTTCTTTTTTGTTTTATTAATAGTATAATCTTCATTTTTTCTTTTTTATATTATTTATTGACTTGCTATATAATAAAATCATATTTTTTAATTATGTTTAAGTTGAGAAAAATATTATAATAAAAAGTGGAAAAAAGTAACTTTGTATTTTTTTATTCAGCTTTACTTTTCTTTATAACAATTATATAATATATGTTACATCTATATAATTGCGTTGATTTACATTAAAAAATATTGATAGGAGTGAATGTTATGAAAAAGAAAATTTTAATTTTTAGTATCTTAGTTTTTATCTTAATAATTTTTGTTTTATGGATTACTGGAGTAATTCCTAAATATATTGCCAAGTTTGTTGCTAGTTCCTATTTAAATAGTAACTATAATAATGTTAATATTGCACGCTATAATATTGAACTTAGTACAAAAGATGATAAATATATTGTAAATTTTTATGACAATAGTAATAACTTATATTCATTTATGCTCGATTCAAAATATTTCCCTAAAAAAGTTATTCATAATTTAAGCCCTCGTAAGTCTACTGTTAAAGTTATTGATTCTAATGGTACAATTATAGATTCTTATAATTTTAATTAAATTATATATGTTAATAATATTATAAATAATAAAAGTAGAGAATTCCTCTACTTTTATTATTTATATACCTTTTAAATTAATTAAATGGCTCTTGTTGTGTATATACTTGAACTTCAACATCAACTGTAGCATTTTTATCTTCAATATCTTTCTTTGTTTTATTATTTTTTATTGTATAACTTATATTTGCTAAACGTGACCTATATTCTATATCACTTTTAATAACTGAATATATAAAGAAAATAATATAAAAAGTTATTAATATTATAGTTATTAATATCGCTGTCTTTATTATCAATTTTTTTTTCATTATAAAACCTATGAAATATAAAACAATTATTATAAATATAATTGTTATAGTTGTCCTTAATAAAATCATATTTTTCCTCCTAAAAAAGAAATAAGATATTTCTATTGTATCATATCTTATTTCTTTTTACAATTTTTTCTTATGCTTGACCTAACCTTCTACGACTATTATGATTTTCAAATATATCATACAAATATTTACGTTGTTCTCCATATAGTTTAGCTGCATCACCAGTTCCATTATATCTTGCTAAGACTTTTTCTATTTCAATATCAGTATATTCATAAGTATATGTACTAATTTCTACCATAGCTGCTGCATGTATTAAGGCTAATGTTGCCATTTCAATATTATATTCCATATCTTCATTTAATTTCTTCCATACTTTTTCTACTTCTTTCCAGTTACTTCCATCTATTTTTTCTCCGCTTATAAATTTATGATTAATTGCATAGTTATAGGCATTTATAGCTGTACTAGCAAATATTTGACAACAACCTGTACTAGAATCATCTCTTGACATCGCAGGTGGAACTGGAGTTGGTATAAGAATTTTTTCTTCTGGGGATAAATTAGACCATTCTTCAAATTGATGTTTATAATCATAATACTCTTCCACACGATTATCTGCTATAACATCATCTTGTCCTTCCAATGAATATTCCCACATAAATACAGTTTGTATTAGTGCTTTTCTAACTTTATATTTATTACTTAACATAGTAATACACTGATCATATTGTTTTAACGCATTAGCAACTTCTTCTCTACTCCTTAATGCTTTTAACTTTTGTGCTGCATTCATATCTTCATTTAATCTATTTATTGCTGACTGTAAAGTATCATTCATATTTCCTGACTCGACATCATTAATTTCTTCATTAGACTCAGTTCCTAAATCAATTGAACTTTCTCCTATTGCTCTACTTATATTATTATCTATTTCAATTCTTCCTGTTCCATTTCCTAATGTAATCGTAGATATTTGGTCATATGCCCAATTGTCTGGTAATTTATGTCCTATATTTCCACTATATCCATATGACATATCACTGACAAAACTACTAACAGCTAATCCTTTATTCGAAACTTTAGTACAAACATTTCTTGTACCATAAATACCAATTCTATAGAAATTTCCCAGTTCTCTCATTTTACTGTTAACTCCCTCGAAATATGGTATAATATTAGATGGAATTTCTTCACCATAAGTATCATAATCAACTGCAAAGTATATTATAGTTGATTCTTTAAATCCATATTTTTTAGCTGCTTTATATGCTTCTATGGCATCATCAATCCCTTGCCCTTTTGTAAAATATTCAACATATATTCCCCAAGTCTGAAATATTGGAAAAATTGTTAATCCATTATTAAGTATTGTTTGAATTTCATTAGGCTTAATATTTTTATCTAAGTCCATCATTTTAGCATTTGTTAAATACCTACCTACAGTAGTATATCCTTCTGCTTTTAATGTCTGTGCTCTTTCTTTAGTTATTTCTGTAACACAATCACAAGCTTGTCCTCTTCTGTTTTGGTCTCCACAACTTACGAATAATGATGCCCAAGTTTGTTTTCCCACTAATCCATCTGCATCTAATTTTACAAAGTTTTGAAAATTAGTAACAGCCTTTTCTACTCCATTTCCAAATCCTCCATCAAATCCATTTGGATCAAATCCATTTAAATATAATAAGTATTGTAAAATATACACTAAACTAGTTCTATTACTTCCTCTTTGTAATAAAGGGCTATTATTAAGTGTATTATTTCCCCAATTGCCATCAGCTGTTACTCCTATTTCGTTTTGAAATATTTTTATTAATGCTTTGTTCATATTTCTTTCATATATTCCATTAGTTGCTATATAATTCTCTAATATATTTAAATATTTTCTATTTAGTGTTTGTTGAATTTCTCTAGTTTTGGAATCTCCATCTTTTACAAGTTCATAAGAATCTGTTGTTAATATTGCTCTAATCTCATTTGCTCTTATATCTCCTGTTGGTTGAGATACCCCTAATTGCGATTTCAATAATATTACACCTGCTTCAGTATAGTCCCCAAAAATGTGTCGATCATTCCATTCTCCTTCAATCCCTCTACACCAAAATCCACCATTTATAATCGCAATAATATTTTTTGTACTTTGATCATTTACAATAGTATTTTTATTTAATCCATCTGGAAATCGAGTATTGAATAAATTTTTTGTACCATTTCCAAAATTACCATCTGCTTCAGTTCCTAATTCAATTTGTAAAGCCCTTATTAATGCTTTTACTGTATAAAAACCTGTTCTTCCATCAGTATCTACACGTACCCAATTTGGATTATTGCTATAAGTATTATTTAGCCAAATTTGTACGTCTTGTACTTTACTATCTGACATAAAAATCCCTTCTTTCTTTATTCATAATTTAAAAATTGATATGTACACTTTCAATTTTTAATTAACTAAAAACAATCT
>CATNCV010000126.1 GCA_950096965.1 uncultured Clostridiaceae bacterium
AAAATAGTGGCAAATAATTATAATCCGAATATCGTGGCTCCGCCTGAAATGAAACTTTTAGAACTTTCAATATGGGAAGACGGATATACAATGCCATGCGTATGCTATTACCTGCAAGACTGCGACCTTTTCTTTGCTTCTTCATTTCCTTCTAAAACTTTTTGTGCAAGTTCTAGTTCTTCATCATAACTTAATAGTGGAATTTTTCCTATTTCTCTTAAGTACATTCTAACAGGGTCATCTGTACTTATTCCTTCAATTCCTGCTGTTAAATCTATTTCATCTAATTTAATATCTTCTACTTCTTGCAAGTCTTCTATATCAGGCTCTTCTAGTTCTTCTTGTAATAAATCTACACCTATTTCTTCAAATGCATCAAATACTTTATCTAATTGTTCTGGATTTGTATCTTCTAGTTCGTTTGCAAGCTCAGCATATGTTATTTTTCCTTTTTGGTCTTTGGCCTTTTCTATTATTTCATTTATTTTTTCTTCTGATTTTTTTTCTTGTTTTTTAGTATTTTTTGTATTTTCTTTATTAGCTGCTGTTTCTTCTAATTCTTCTTTTTTGTCAGCTTTTTTCACAAATAACCCCTCCTATTTCATTTTGGCTAATTTTATTATTATTTCATTTAGCATTTTTTCTAATTCGCTACTTTCTTCTTTGCTTAAGTCTTTACTTTCTAGCCTTTTTACTATTTCATTTCTTTGCTTTAGTATATTTTCCCTTGTATATATATTTATTAAGTCTGCTATACATTTATTAATTTCTGTAATTTCAAAGTCATATGCTAGTATCCATGAAAGATAATTTATAGTTTGTTCATCTTCAAACCAATCTATTACATTACTTATATTACTATTTCCTTTTTCTAATTCTTCATACAGCTTTTTTACTATATTTTGGTTTTGCAAACTTTTGAAGTCTGATATTCCTATATTTTTTCTAATTATGTTATAACTTTTTTCAGGATAATTAATTAATAAATATATAACTAACTTTTCCCTTTTGTCTGTTTGTTCATCTATAATATTATTTTCTTTTACTTCTAATTTTGGCTTTGCTCTTTCTAATATTTTGCTTCCTTTATTATTTGTATTTTCTAATTTATTTATTTCTGCATAAATAGCTTCTTTTGAAATAGTATATTCTTTTGCTATTTTGTCTATATATACTTCTTTCTCAATATCATTTTCTATTTTTGATAATACTTTTGCTATTTCTTTTAAAAACTTGATTTTGTCATTTGCTATTTCTAAATTTAAGTTTTTACTTAAGGTTTTTACTTTATATTCTACTAATGATATTGCTTTTTCTACTTGTTTTTCAAACCTTTCTGGTCCATATTTTACTACAAATTCATCTGGGTCTTTCGCTCCTTCTATTTGAAGTACCCTAACATCACACCCTAAACTTTGCAAAATGTCTAAACCTCTTTGAGTTGCTGCTTGTCCTGCTCCATCGGAATCATAACCTATTATTATTTGTTCACTACTTTTCCTTAAAAGCCTTCCTTGTGCTTCTGTCATTGCAGTTCCTAGTGATGCAACTGCATTATGAATTCCTCTTTGATGTAGTGATACTGCATCCATATAGCCTTCTACTATAATTATTTTTTTAGTTTCGTATTTTTTTGCAACATTTAAACCATATAGATGTCTACCTTTACTATATACTATGTTTTCTGGTGAATTTATATATTTTGGTTTACTATCATCTAGTACTCTTCCTCCGAACGCTATTACTCTTCCTCTTACATCTTGTATTGGAAACATGAGCCTTTTTCTAAACCTATCTATATATTTACCTTCTGGTGTTTTGTTTACTAAACTTGAAGCAAGTATTTCTTCTTCTGTATAGCCTTTTTGCTTTAATAGCATATATAGTTCATTAAAATTACCTGAATATCCTATTAAGAAACTTTTTAATGTGCCATTGTCTAGTTTTCTCTTTTTTACATATTCTTGTGCTGGCTTAGCAGTAGGCTTATATAAGTTTTCATGGTAGAATTCTGCTGCACATTTATTTATTTCGTATACTTTTGATTTCAATGCTAGTAGTTTACTATCTCCATCATTTTCTAATATTGGAAGTTCCACTCCTGCTTTATCTGCCAATGTTTCTAATGATTCTTTAAAACTTATATTTTCTATTTTACTTACAAAGTGAAATACGTTTCCTCCCACACCACAACCAAAGCAGTGAAATATTTGTTTATCTGGTGATACAGAAAAAGAAGGTGACTTTTCTTTATGAAATGGGCATAACCCAAAAAAGTTTCTACCGCTTCTTTTTAATACTACATATTGTGATATGATATCAACTATATCATTTTTATTTTTAATTTCATCAATTAATTCATCACTATATCGCACTTAATCTTCTCTACCTTTCTATTCCATATTTATATTATTCGACAGAATATACATAAATCCTTCTTTTTGTGATTTTATTTTATGTAATCTGCATTTTTTAGTATTTACAGTTAATTTTTAATCAATTTCTACTATGCAATACGAATGTTTCTTTGCTATATGATTCGCCAATGGCGCGACCTCTACAATGTGAAATCTATTTTCAAAAAATCGATTTTTTCTATGCTATAAATTCTCCTACAATTTTAATTAGATATTACAATAATATAGAAGACGACTTTTTCTAGTCGTCTTCTATATTATTTATTTTATACATTTGTTGTTCCATCAAATGGAATAAATTTTTTAACTATATCTTTTCCTATTGGTGCATTTTCTTCTATTGGCGCTTTGTATTCTTCAAATGACATTGTTATTTTATTTTCTACTAGTTTTTCTACTTCTTCTTGTGATGCATGTTCTGCTAAAACTAGTTCACTTACTAATATTTGTTTAGCATTTCCTAGCATTTTCTTTTCTCCTGTAGATAGACCTTTTTCTTTTTGTTTGAAACTTAAGTTTCTAACTACGTCTGCAATTTCATATATGTCTCCACTTTTCATTTTGTCCATGTTGTCTCTATATCTTTTATTCCAGTTATTTGACATTTCGGTTTCGTTTTCTTCTAATATTTGAAATACTTTTCCTGCGTTTTCTTTGTTTATTATATTTCTTACTCCAATTTCTTCTGCTTTTGCAGTTGGAACCATAACTTTTACTTCCCCTGGCATTTTTATTATGTAATAGGCTTGTCTCTCACCTAATATATCTTTTTCTTCTATTGCATCTATTGTTCCTGCACCATGCATAGGGTACACTATTTTATCTCCTACATTAAACATTTAAAGTAACACTCCTTTCAACGTAAATATTTTTTTATGTGTAAGTTAAGAAAGGTTTCGATTCTCTTTTTCAACCACTGACATTATTATACTACATTTTTTGGTAAAAGTCAAAAGATTTTCCAATATTTTTTGTAAAATTTTTATGGTAATTTTGAAACCTTATATTACACGTCTCGTTGGTGTTTTAATATCCCCTATCACTATTTTTGGGCTGTTTTCTCCTATGTTTTTTATTTTTCTTTTGCCCATATTACAAGCCTTTTTGTGCTGTCACTGGTACATGTTGATAATGAAATTTCTCTTTTTCCATTTGTTTGTCTTGTTGCATATGAAAAATCACTATCTTCTGCTATGTATTTATTATATATTTCATATTCTATTGTAGTTCCTAGCTCATCTGTTATACATATTATATCCCCATTTTGTAATTTTTTGTTATTTCCAAAAAAGCCGCCATTTCTATAATTATGTCCTACTATTACCGTATTTCCCTCTTTATTTAACCCTGCTCCATATAGCATTACTATTGCCGTGTCCATAGCTGAAGGACTAGTAGAATCTACTATTGGATAACTTACCTTTGTTTTTGGTATTTTTATTGTTCCTATCATATTATAGCCTTTATATTTTTTTGTTACTTTATTTTGTGGTTTAGGTTCTACTATATTTGATGGTGATTGATTATTTTCTTCCTGACTATTTGTGTTTTCTTCTCCAATTTCTATTGTAATAATATTTTGAACTTCACTTTCAAATTCTTCTACTATTTTTGCTGCTTCTTTAGTGTTAATATAATTGGATATATAGTTATATGCTATATATCCAACCAATGCCAATGTTGCTATTATTACTATTATTAATAATATTGTAAAAAATTTTCTTCCTTTATCCATTCTTTACCTCATACTTATATATTTTAATTTGCTTTTGCACAAATAACTAATCTATTTTTTGTATCATCTGTACAAGTTACTAGTGTTATTTCTTTTTGTCCTTTAGTATCTCTTACCATATAGTCTGAATCTCCTGTGGATGTTGTATATATATCATATATTGTATATTCTATTTTTGCTCCTGTTTTGTCTGTAATATATACTTTATCTCCATTTGCTAAGTTTTTATTGTTTGAAAAGAAGGTTCCATTTCTATAGTTATGACCTATTATTATTGTATTTCCTACTTTGTTTAAACCTGGTCCTCCATTTACTGCTACTGAAACTTCTATTGCATCTTTACTTCCTTGTGCTAAAACAACATATTTTAAATTTGTTTTTGGTATTTCTATTACTCCTGCCTTTTCAAAGCCTTTGTATGTATCAGTGTTTCCTGAATTTGAAGACCCATCAGAAACTATATTTTCAACTTGTATATTAAGTTCTACATTTGTTTGTGTATTTGAATTTTGTTCATTTTTTATAACATTATTTTTTTGTGGGTCATTTACTTCATTTATAAATTTATTTGCTTCATTTAAAGCTTCATTATTTGTATTTACACTTTTTATATAATCTATTGTAAAAAATACAAGTGCTCCTATAACTATTACTATTAATATTACTAAACCTATTGTAAGTGTTTTACCATATTTACTTTCAAACATAATTACTCCTCCT
>CATNCV010000127.1 GCA_950096965.1 uncultured Clostridiaceae bacterium
AATATTCAAAAAATAGAATAATAAGAGTAAGTGTAATAATAAGTATAATATTAATAGCAATTTTCTTACTATTTGTATTATATAAAGGAAATATATTTCAAATAGTAAGAAATAGAATAAATGACACAAAAAAAGAAGAAATAGGAACAAAAACGCAGTATGAAATAATGGCAGAAAATGGAGAAGACTATGAAATACTAATAACAGTAGAAAACAGCAATGGAATAGAAAAAATAACAGGTGAAGATATAACAATAGAAGGTAAAGGAAAGCAAAAAATAGCTATAGATAGAAATTTAAAAGAAGGCCAAGAATACCAAATGAGGATAAAACCAGTAGGAGAAGCAGAAGAACTATATACATTAGTAGCTTCAAAAAAGCCTAATATAGTAATAACAAATATAGACACTACAGGAAATGGAAGTACAAAAACAGTAAATATAGAATACCCAAATAATGAAAACTTAATAAACTATTATAGTTTAGATGATGGAGCTACATGGAGTGAATATACAAATGAATTAAATATATTAGAAGTAGATAATAAAACAATAGCAGCAAAAAGTGAATGGAAAGAGGGAAAGACAATTGAAAATGTTGCAGAAAAATGGCCATTAGTAATAAGTGATAGTTTATTATCAGCAACCAAAAAAGCAATAATGAAAGATAATACACGTTATAGAATAGCAGTAAAAGATGAAGAATATAAAGTACACACATATGTACAAAATGGAAATTTAACTTTAGAAGAAAATAGAGCATATGGATATGCAAAAGATGTAGGAACAGCAAATAGTGATGCAGAGTGTATGGTAATATTAAAAGTAAATGGAGATTTAACAATAAATAATAATGTGACATTAACAGCATATAGGAATAACTATGGTGGACCAAAAGGGATGTTATTATATGTAACAGGAAACTTAGAAAACAGTGGAACAATAACAATGACATCAAGGGGAGCAAAAGCAGCAGGACAAAATGTATATATGTGGAAAAACCAAAATGCAGCAAATGCTGAATATGAATTTATACCAAAAGAAGGAGCAAGTGGAGCAAATGGTATAGAATCTAAAAATACAAAAGGAGAACATGGACTTAATGGCAATAACGGAGAAAATAGGCAGACAGGAGGAGGTGGCTCAGGAGGAGCTCACTATTATTCTAGAAATAATGTAACAGTATTTTCAGGCAATGGAGCAAGTGGAACGTCATATTCTGGAGGCACAGGAGGAGGAGGTTCATATTGCACATACAACCGGAGGATATATGGGAAAACCATATTATTTGAGTGCACCAGGATACCCAGGAGATAAAAATGGTGGAACAGGAGGTTTAGGATTTCAAGGTGCTCCTATGGGATATACAACATATGCTGGACAAGGAGCAGGAAATCCAGGAGGTGCGAATGGAACTGGAGGAACATTAATTATATATGCTGAAAATTTTAATAATCAAGGAACTATAACCTCAAATGGAAGCCAAGGGGGACAATCATATAGGTGCTCAGCAACAGGAGGAGGCTCTGGACGGAGGAAGCATAAATATCTTTTATAATACAATACAAGGAAAAAATGTAATGTATGTAAATGGAGGCGCAGGAGGAGTTAGAGATAATACTTATAATAGTGATAAATATAATGGTATAGGTGGAACAGGTGGAACTGGAACTATATCAATAGGAAGTATTTCAACTGGAACATATGTAAGCAATGAATAAAATAAAACAAGTATATTTTATTATTATGATAAAATATGCTTGTTTTTCAATATATGAGAATATAAAAAATAGCATTTGTGAAACAATTTAATTATATTTATAATTAAACATTAAAAATAATTTAAACAGGCTAAATTATATAAATGAGACAATAAATATAATCAAACAAATTTTTAAACTTTTTATAAATGTTCGCTAGACAACAAATAAAAAATAGTATAGACTATGAATTATATAAAATGAGAATAAATAGATGTGGTTTGCCTCTGGTAAGGAGGTGAGGCGTATGATAGAAATGGAGAAATAAAAATGCAAGAGTTAATAGAAGGATTAAATAATAAACAAAAAGAAGCGGTATTACAAACAGAAGGTCCATGTTTAGTAATTGCAGGGGCAGGAAGTGGAAAAACTAAAGTATTAACACATAAAATAGCATATTTAATGAGTGAAAAAAATGTATTACCTTGGAACATACTAGCAATAACATTTACCAATAAAGCAGCAAGTGAAATGAAAGAAAGGATAGAAAAGTTAGTAGGTGATAAAGCAAAAGACTTATGGATGGGTACTTTTCACTCAATTTGTGTTCGTATTTTAAGAAAATTTATAGATAGAATAGGGTTTGACTCTTCATTTATAATATTTGATACATCTGATCAAAGAACTTTAATAAAAGAATGCTTAAAAACATTAAATATAGATGATAAACTATTTACAGATAGAAGTGTTTTATCTGAAATAAGTAATGCAAAAAATGAGATGCTAGAGCCAAAAGCTTATGGAACAAAATATGCAGGAGATTATAGAAAAAGTAAAATAGCAGAAATATATGAAATATACCAAAAACGTTTAAAAGAAAATAATGCTATTGATTTTGATGACATTATAAATTATACAATAAAAATATTAACAGAAAACGCAGACATATTTGAATATTATACAGATAAATTCAAATATGTATTAGTAGATGAGTACCAAGATACAAATAAAGCACAATTTACATTAGTATCAATATTAGCATCAAGATATGGAAATATAACAGTAGTAGGAGATAACGACCAAGGTATATATTCTTTCCGCGGAGCAGATATTTCAAACATATTAAATTTTGAAAAAGACTTCCCAGGAACTACAATAATTAAATTAGAGCAAAATTACAGATGTAGTGGAAATATTCTAAAAGCAGCAAATGCAGTAATAAAAAATAATGAGAATAAATATGATAAAAAATTATGGACTGAAAATGAAGAAGGTAATCTTCCAACAATATATCAAGGTGATGATGAATATGACGAAGCAAGGTACATTGTGGAACAAATAAACCATTTAAAAACAGAAGAATATTATAAATATTCAAACTTTTCAGTTTTATATAGAATGAATACTCAATCAAGAGCAATAGAAGATATTTTAAATAGAGAAGGAATTCCATACAAAGTAATAGGAGGTCTTAAATTCTACGAAAGAAAAGAAATAAAAGATGCACTTTGTTATTTAAGGCTAATTGCAAACACATCAGATAACTTATCATTAAAAAGAATTATAAATGAGCCAAAACGTGGAATAGGAAAAACAAGTTTAGATAAAATTAGTGAAATATCAGATAGAACCGGAATTTCTATGTATGAAATAATAAAAGAAGCTGATAAATACGAATTAAATAGAGTATTTGCAAATTCAAGAGAATTTGTAAACTTAATAGAAGAACTAAGAGCAAAAAAAGAAGAACTTTCAGTTTCAGAATTATTAAGTGAAACTATGAAAAAATCTGGTTACACAAAAGCGCTAGAACTGGAAAATACTATAGAAGCACAAACGAGAATTGAAAACTTAGAAGAACTTATGACTGTAGCAATAGAATTTGAAGAGCAAGAAGCAGAAAATACATTAAATAATTTTCTAGAAGGAATAACATTATCTTCTGATATTGATAATCTAGAAGAAGCAGATGAAATGGTTACCCTTATGACCCTTCATAGTGCAAAAGGGTTAGAATTTCCAGTTGTATTTTTAGTAGGAATGGAAGAAGGAATATTCCCAGGATATAAAGTATTAGGAGAGCCAAAAGAATTAGAAGAAGAAAGACGTTTATTTTACGTTGGAATAACAAGAGCAAAAGAACATTTATACTTAACAAACGCAAAACATAGAACAATATTTGGTTCAACAAGCTATAATTCTATTTCAAGGTTTGTACAAGAAATTCCAGAAGAATTATTAGATGGATATGATAAAATGAAAGCTTCAAAAGAAGATGAGTTTAAAGACTCAAGTTATGGTTGGAGTTATGGAAATAATTTTGCTGGAAAAGTTAAAACGTATAAATTTGATGAAATGGCTGGAACTCAAAAAGAAGTAGCTGGAAGTATAGCAGGGTTATCCACAAACAGTACAAAAAGTGTGGATAGTAAAAATTCATTTGCATTTAGAACAGCAGAAAGTTTTCTAAATAAGTTAAACAACCAAAAAACTGAAGTAGATATATCAAATTATAAAGCTGGCCAAAGAGTATATCATAAGAAATTTGGAGAAGGAACAATAAACTATGTGGAACGAGAAGGGCAAGACTTAAAAGTAGATATAAACTTTGACAAAGTAGGCCATAAGAGATTAATGGCAAAATTTGCAGGTTTAGAAATACTATGAAACTAATAATACTAATATAGAAAGTATAAAACAGAATATAAAAATAAATATATTATAGAGTATGTAAATAAAGGAATGAATTTGTGAATAAAAACAATTCATTCCTTTTAATTTATATAGAAATATTACAGTTACATTACAATTATATTACAATTGTTTTATTGTATAGACAATTAAAAAATAATGGTGTATTATTTTGAAAAAAGTAACAACATATATACATAATATTGATAAGGCAAGTTTGATATAAAAAATAA
>CATNCV010000128.1 GCA_950096965.1 uncultured Clostridiaceae bacterium
AAAACAAAAAATTAAATCTTGAGCCTGCCTCCGCGGCGAGCGGAACAAGCCAAGATTGTACATAGGTGAAATATTTGCTAATAAAATAAAGCTATTTTTTAGTGAAATTTTCAAAAAGTATTGACAGTCCTTGATGGCATAATTTGACTTTTATGTTAAGTTATGTTATACTTTATTATATTCATGATTATTTTTATAAGGAGGACATTTTATGAGATCAAGTAAATCTAACCTGCAATTTATTGTTGTCAATTCTGACTTTCAGGCATTCACTAATTCACTGTCTGGTTTTTCAGAGGTTATTCGGGATATTCAGGATAGTATAGAAGAATTTAGTGCTAAGCATCAGGATCTCAAAATTCTTAGGACAGAAAGAGGATTTTCTTTAAGTCCTAAAGCATATATGGCAATCCAGCATATCATATATGAAAAAATTAAATAAATCTCAAAAATGTGTCACTAAAATTAGTGGCACATTTTTGAGGCTTACTATCTAAAATTTATATTGCTTAAGGTAAAATCTACCTATTTCTTTATTTATTGGCAAGCTTCATTGAAAGTAGTTTACTTATTCCGTTTTCTTCCATTGTTACTCCATATACTGTATCTGCCGCTTCCATTGTACCTTTTCTATGTGTTATTACTAGGAATTGTGTTTCTCTACTGAATTTTTTTAGGTACTCTGCATATCTGTATACATTTACATCATCTAGTGCTGCTTCAATTTCATCTAGTATACAAAATGGTGCTGGATTTATTTTTAGTATTGCAAATAGTAGTGCTATTGCTGTAAAAGCTCTTTCTCCTCCTGAAAGTAACATCATATTTTGAAGTTTCTTTCCTGTTGGTTGTACTTTAATATCTATTCCACATTCTAGTATATTGTTTTCGTCTTCTAATATTAGCTCCGCTTTTCCTCCACCAAATAATTCTACAAATACTTCATTAAAGTTTTTGTTTATAATATTGAATTTTTCTATAAATTCTTTTTTCATAGTTTCTGTCATTTCTGAAATTATTTTTCTTAACTTTGTCTGTGCTTCTTCTAAGTCTAAGCGTTGCTCACTCATAAAGTCATATCTTTCTTTTGTCTTTTTATATTCTTCTATTGAGTCTATATTTATGCTTCCTAAGTTTCTAATTTCATTTCTTAAGTTATGTACTTGTTTTGTTGCTACAGCTATATTTGTTGGTCTTTCAAACCCAGTAGCATTGTTTGGCGTTATTTCATATTCTTCCCATAGTTGATTTACAATTTGCTCAATGTCTTGTTCTAGTTTTGTTCTTTTTACATCTATTTTTACTATTTGTTCTTTTAAATCTTCTATTATTTTGAATTTTTCTGCTATTTCATTTTCCAATTTAGAAAGTTTTTCATTTTTTTCCACTCTTGAGTTCTTAAGTTCTTCTATCATATTAGAACTATTTTGAGCTTCTACTTTTATTTGTTCTATTTGAGTTTTTAAGCTTTCTATATTTTGCTCTAATTCTACATTTTCTATTTCTATATTTACTATTTGTTCTTCTTTGTTTTTTATACTTATATTGTTATTTCCAATATCTATATTTATTCTCTCTAACATTTCATCAATGGAAATGTTACTTTCGTCAAAAGAAGATACTGAAATTTTTAAGTTTGTAATGTCAAAGTTTAAATCATCTATGTAAGTTTGGCTATCTTTGTTATCTTTTGAAAATTCTTCTATAATGGCATTTAGTTCTTCAATTTCTTTACTTAAACTTGATATTTCTTCCTCTTTTACTTGCTTTATTTTTCTGTTTTCTTGCATTTCCTCTTCTATTGAGTTTGATTCTATTTTTAACTTTTCTAATCTTGTTTCTATTTTATTAATGTTTTCCTCTACTGAGACCATTTTCTGTTTTTCGGTTGCATATGCAATATCTATTTCTTGAAGTGCTTTTTCTAGTTCTTCTGCATTTTTCAAAATATTTTCTATAGATTTTTTATATTCTTCTTTTTCTTTACTTTTTTCTTCTATAGCATTTTGTATTTTCTTTACTTGTTTTTCTAAGCTTTCAATTTCTCTTCCTCTACCTAATATATTAACTGTTTTTTGATTTACACTTCCTCCTGTCATTGCCCCTGATGGATTTATTACATCTCCTTTTAGTGTTACTATTCTAAATGAATAATTATTCTTTTTAGCTAAGGCTATTCCATTATTCATTTCATCTACTATTACCGTTCTTCCAAGTAAATTTAAAACTATTTGCTCATATTTTTTGTTGTATTTCACTAGGTCTGAAGCAATTCCTATTACGCCTTCTACTTGCTTATCATTTACTTTTTCTAATTTTTTACCTTTTACTGCTGTAATTGGCAAAAATGAAGCTCTTCCTAGATTTCCTTTTCTTAAAAACTCTATTAATTTTTTTGCATCTTCTTCTGTTTCTGTTACTATATTTTGCAGTGCCGCTCCTAGGCACATTTCTATTGCTGTTTCATATTCTTCTGGTGCTGATATAAGGTTTGCTAAAACTCCATTCATTCCTTTATTTAAAAGACTATCTTTTTCACATTCTAGAAGTAAGCTTTTTACACTTTTTGTATATCCTTCTTTTTCTTTTTCTGTTTCTATTAAGAATTTAAGCCTTGAGTCTTTCATTCTTAGTTCATAGTTCAAATTATTTATTTTGGTCTCATATTCTTTTAATATAACTATACTTTCTTGCTTTTTGGCATTTGCTTCATTTATTTGTTTTACTTGTTCATTTCTTTTTGCCTCTATTTCATAAAAACCTTTTGATATCTCTCCTTTTTTCATTCTTGCTTCGTCTAGCTCTGAAATAGCTCCATTTATTTCTTGTTTTACATTTTTTTGTCTTTTATTTAGGTTTTCATAGTTTACATCTTGCTCATTTATCTTGCTTGCAATTTCATACTTTAAGTCTATGCTAGTTTCTACCTTTTGCTTTTTTTGTTCCATTTCAAGTTCTTTTGTAGATAGCTTGGCTGTTAGTTCACTTAGTTTTTGTTCTTTTTCTTGTAATTCTTTTTCAAATTTTTCTCTATTTGTATTTAGGTTAATTTTCTTCTCTTGTTTTTGTTTTTTCTCTTCTTCTAATTCAGTATTTCTTATCTTTACTTCTTCTATTTCTTCTTTAAATCTGTTAGAATTTTGTTTGTTGTTTTCTATTCTTTCTTTTGCTACATTTATGTCTGAATTTATTTTTTCTATTTTGTTTGTACTTTCAAAACCTAGGTTTTGCATTTCTTCTATTTTGGTTGTAATACTATCTATCTGGGTCTTTAGTTCTTCTTTTAATGTACGCATACTTTCTTGCTTTTTGTCTTCTTCTTCATACCCAGCATTTATTATTTCCTGATCTTTTACTATTTCTTCTAATTTATTTTTATAAGTTTCTATATTATAAATAAATAGTCCAACTTCTATACCTTTTAATTCTTCACGTAGGTCTAAAAACTTTTTTGCTTTTTCAGACTGTACTTTTAGTGGATCTAGGCTTCCTTCTATTTCAGCTAAAATGTCATTAATTCTAAGTAAATTAAGTTTTGTTTGTTCTAGTTTCTTTTCTGATTCTTGCTTTCTTGTTCTATATTTAACAATTCCTGCTGCTTCTTCAAATATTTTTCTTCTATCTTCTGATTTATTACTTAATATTTCATCTATTTTTCCTTGTCCTATTATAGAGTAACCATCTCTACCAATTCCTGTATCCATAAATAGTTCTAATATGTCTTTTAGGCGGCATGGTACTTTATTTATAAAGTAGCCTGTTTCCCCACTTCTATATATTTTTCTTGTAACTGTAACTTCATTATATTCAATTGGAAGTTTTCCATCAGTATTATCAATTACTATAGAAGCCTCTGCAAACCCTAAAGATTTTCTATTTTGTGTTCCAGCAAAAATAATATCAGAAGAGTTTGCGCCTCTTAAAGACTTCATACTTTGCTCTCCTAATACCCATCTAATACTATCTGATATGTTACTCTTTCCAGAACCATTTGGTCCTATTACAGATGTAATTCCTGGTCTAAACTCTAGTACAGTTTTATCTGCAAAAGATTTAAAACCTTGTAATTCTAACCTTTTTAAATACATTTTAATTCACCCTTATTTTGACATTTTTCTTTGTTTTGTTGGTTAGATTATATCGTTTTATGCTTGAAATGTCAAGGAAAAACGGCAATTATATATTACATAAGTATATAACAAATACTTATGAAAAATAGAAGAGGTAGAATTTTTACTTTCTAACTCTTCTGATTTATTTACTTTAGTTATTTACTTGTAATTCCCACTTTAAGCTAGGATGTGTTACATCATCTTTTGCCCAATATTCACTTTCTCCTTCATTATACCCATTTACTATATAATATACTGTATCTGTTATATCTTCTGTTCCATTTTCTATAGCAATAGTATTTTGGATCTATGTCAAGTTTTTGGACACTTTTTTTGAGAACTTTTTTATATTTTTGTTAGTGTCTTGTTATACTAACATATTTTTTGATTTTCTAGTTCATATGGTATTTTATAACCTATAGATGAATGTATTCTTCTGCGATTATACCAACTTTCTATAAATTCAAA
>CATNCV010000129.1 GCA_950096965.1 uncultured Clostridiaceae bacterium
CTTTTTCATTTTCTTTTTCTATATTTTCATCTACTATTTTTGTAAATTTCTTTTCAGTAATCTCTAATCCTTTTACTAAAAAATTAGGTACATTTATTCCTATCTCTATTAAATTTTCTATAATGCTTCTTGTTTCATTTATCGATAAGCAACCTAGTGTAAACCATCCAAAAAACATTACAAATTGTATATTTATATTAAATTTATTGCATATTTCTATTAAAATATAAGATATAATAAATGTGGTTACTATAATTAGCCAATAACATACTTTTTTTAATATTCCTTTTACACCTTCTTTTGAGCTTTCTGTTTTTTTCTTTTTTGCTTTTATTATACCTGTTATATAGTCTATAACATTTAATATTAGGTAACCTGCCAAAAGTCCTCCTTGTATTCCAAATACCGATGTTAAAAATGTTATTGTAATAGAAATAAAAGAATTAATTTTACTAAATATTTGAATAATAATTTCTTTCATAGGATCCCTCCTTTGTTATTAACAATAATATCACTATTTATAAATATTTTATAAAAAAGTGTAAAAAGTATAAAATATTTTATATTTTTACAAAAAAGTATCTTTTTTTCCTTTTTTCATTTTTTATAAACTGTTGTGATAATATTTCTGTAACATAAAAAATCTACTTTATAAAAATTTTAAAGAAAGGAGAAGACTATGAGTTACTATAAACAGTGCTTGGAAAAGTGATGTCTATGCTCCTACATGTATAGAAAATGCATCTAGTTATCAAAATATATTTTTTTATGGTTCTTGGTAAACTTATTAATAATTTTGTACAAAACCAAAAGTTAAAGATGATTAATTTCATCTTTAACTTTTTTTGTTTAATATTATTTCAAGATATTTGCCTTTGCAAAAAGTATGTGCTCCTCTCCAGTCTGCTGGTGAAAGTTCTAAATAAACTGGTGTATTTATTATTCAATAATCATACTCATGTAATTATTGTTTGTTAATACTACTTCCTTTATATTTTTAGGTATATATTCATAAATTTCATTTATTTTTGAGATAAATAAATTTTCTTCTCCTTTCTCGTTTATTTAATTTTTTGAAATCTTATTTAATACTGTATATATAACATTTTTTACAGTTGGTTTCGTTTTATCTTGAAAGCCAAAATATTTTTGTATTCTCTCTATTTTACAAATTCTATACATATAATCGTTTGCTTTACTAATATTACTCTTTATATTATAAATCCCTAGGTTATTCTTTTTAGCAATAATCGGATATATTTCTTCTGTTAAGTTGCATATTTCACTTTCTCCACCCTTACTATATATCAATTGTATAGCGTCTATGAGATATTGTGTACCAGAATGTGACAAATTATAATTCAAATACTGTAATTCTTTTATAATACACTTTCTTATATTCTCTTCTTCACTTTGTTCTTGTTTACTTTTGATTAATTCATCAATTTTATCTATTATGTCTGAAATAGAACTAGCTTTATTAACAAAACTATGCACATAATCGCTTTCTTTTAATTTACAAATCATATCTGTTTCTCCAGACACCACTATAACAGAATCTTTATATTTTCCCATTTTTTCTTTTTCTATTTCTTCTAGTATGTATAGTCCATCATATATAGGCATCTTTAAATCAAGTAATATTATATCAACTGAATGATTCTTAATTATATCTAAGGCTTCTTGTCCATCTGTTGCAATATAACTAACTTTCATATCCTTACTATTACTTCCATTTATTATGTTCATTAATACTTTTGCATAATATATGTTATCATCTGCTATTAATATATTTACCATTTATACCACCTCTTATTATGCTAGATACTTAAAGTTTGTAAAATAGTTTGATTTTTATAAAAAATTTTAATTTATTTCATATTTATTGTTTTAAAATTTTAAATAATGTTTATAAAAAACAACACACAATCGCAAATATGCTATTGTGTGTTGATATGAGTAGAGAGTTGGTTAATAGTTACACTATACTATGTTTATACTGCTGCTAAAACAATTCTAAATTTAATTGGAATATCTGTATCCGCTCCAGAAATAGTAGAAACCCAGTATTTAAAATAATAAGTATCATCTTTATATATACTTTTCCAATCGCTTTGCCATGAATCTGGATCTTGCGACCTGTGATATATCATTCCGCCTCCTGACCAGTTGGAATTATATGAATAAAAACCAACGAAAAGATTTCCTGTGCCTCCTCTTATAGAGATTCCAATTTTTGCTTTATTTGCATGAATAGTATGTCCTGCACCTGTAAAACTGCTACTTGCGGTTATATCTTCATATGCAACATCCCCAGAATATAAATGGGCAGGTATAGTTCCTTCATAAGTGGTCTGTACTTCATAAATATCTCTTTCTCTTATTTCTTCGGCAGTAAAACCTGCTTCGAGTGCTTCTTCTTCTGTCAAAAGCCGCATCATATCTTTTGATACTTCGATTTCAAGTTCTTCAGTATTTTCTTCCTTTGCAAATGCTGTCATTGATAAAGAAAACGTCAAAATTGTTACCATTAAAATGCTTATAATTTTCTTCATATTTTTTTCTCCTTTTTTTGTGGTTTCTCTACTCATTTTTTATAACTATAAGAACATATATATATTACCCTATTTATAATACTTTTTCAAGCAAAGTGGAAATAAATGTAAAAAAATCTGTTTTTTAACAAAAAGAGTCACTTTTTTACACTTTTCTCAACTCTATTGTTATATCCTTTCCATATAATAACATTTTTAATTGTAATGTATCTGTATAGTCATATTTAGCAATTGAGAATTTAATGTATATATCTAAATCTCCATTTTTTCTATAAACCTTTGAAAAATTTCCATCACTTGTTGCATTTGATATTTTAAATATGTTTCCTTTTTCATTTTTAATTGTTGGATTTTGTACAATTTCATCTTCTTCACGATTTCCTAATATAAAATCAATTCTATCATCAATTTCCTTTTCTGTATTATTAATAGCATTTGTTGCATTATTTACTTTTAAATGAATTTGCATTTCTGTGTAAGATGCTACTATCTCCTCAACAGTTATTCCATTTTTTGTATCTGTATTATTCTCTACATTATACTTTATTAGATTTCTATTATAAAAATCCTGTGGAAGATCTATATTTATATTCCATCTGCCTTCTATTTGTTTATATTCATTTGTCTGTAAACTATCAAATGTAGGAATTATTTGGATATTTCCAAAATTCATCTTTAATTCTTTACTTGTAGGATATTTTTTTGAATACATTTTATATATAAATTTTATGTTATGTTCACTTTTTTCTATTATTTCTGATTGGTATCCTCCATTTGTATAGTTTTCAGCTTGCCAATTTTCATTATATGTTATTCCATTTTTTTCACAATACTTTTTATATACATTATTATCATAAGTACAATATATAATTTTATTTTTTTCATCTGTTATTACTAAATCAGAAATTTCAATATTGTATACTTCTTTTATATTTTCCTTTGTTTTTAAATCAAATACAATATTTAGAGTCGAATCGTCCATCATTATATATTCAACTTTAATTGAATTACTATTGCTTTCTATATAATCCATATTTGTATTGTATAAATAACCACTTTCCGCCATATTAATTACACCTTTTCCTGTAGAAACGGGATTAAATATATTATATATCCAATTATAAATATCTTTAGCAAATACAGCACTTAACGTTATAACAAGCCCTGTAAATAATACTATAATTGTTTTTATAATAGCCCTTAAAAATGTCTTTATTTCAAAACTCTTTTTATTATCTAATGCTGTTAATATCGCTTGTTCATATCCATAAGGTTCATATATTTTACTTTTAATTGTATTTTCAATCATTATATCTATATTATCCAACTTGTTTTCCTCCTTCATATTTATTCTTTATTTTTTCTTTTGCTCTTGAAAGTCTTGTTTTTATAGTATTTTCATTTATCTTTAATATATTAGATATTTCTTTTGTTGTGTATTTTTCTGAATAGTACAAAATTATAATTATTCTTTCTTCATATTTTAATTCTTTTATCATTTCATAGAAATCTAATGTATCTTCTTTTAGTTTTATATCTTCACAACTTTTTATTTCATCTTTGTAAAATTCAATATCATAGCCATTATATACTTCTTTTCTATTCATTTTTCTATTATACATTTTATTGGCATTATTTATTAATATCTTTATAATCCATGGTTTAAATTTTGTAATGTCTTTTAGTTTTCGTATGTATTTATATGCATCTATCATTGTTTCTTGAATTACATCTTGTATATCTTCTTCATTAGTTATTCTCATTTTTGCTATTTTATATAAGTCATTTTTTATATTTAAAATGAGTTGCGTGAATGCTTCTTTATCTTCTTTCTTTGCTTTCATTATTAATTCCTCCAATTTGAATTCCTCCTTTATTAATTCCCTACATATTTGTTCTATACTATAAGAGTATCTTTTTTTATAAAATAGTTTCATTTTTTATAAAAATATATAATTAAATGTTTGATA
>CATNCV010000130.1 GCA_950096965.1 uncultured Clostridiaceae bacterium
AAATCTTTTTGTTTTAACATTAAATATTCCACCTTCCTATTATTACTATATTTTCTATTTTTATACATTGAGGGTGAAATATTCGTTTACAAACTTTCAAGGTGATTTTATCATATATTAAATACACTTTAACATTTGCTTCTATTGACTTTATGTAATCCTTATGATATAATATAGTTAACATTGGTACTTATAATTTATATAAAATTATATTTATTTACAAGGAGGACATTATGACGATTAACTATTTAGACTACCTCAATTCTACAAGTGCTGAAGAAGCAGCTGACATGTTGGCAATGGAAAGAGTAGAAGCTCAAAACGCACCCTATGATGCCATTAATAAAGAATATACTGATCAAGTGGCAAAGGCAGCAGAAGCCAGAGAAGCCGCATTTTGGCGTGAGTGGGCTAATAGTTTAGACTTTTGAATTTTTTTCTAAAAAAGCAAGAGATACACCTCTTGCTTTTTTAGTTATTGTTTTTAAAGTTATTATAAATATTTTATATGACAATTAGCCTAAATTCTCCTAATATAAAAATTTGACCAATCTTTCCTCAAAAAATTAAATATTATAGAACTTTTTTTATCGATTATTATAAATATTTTGCATATTTCTAGTATTCATGTTATACTATATATAGTTTATTTAAAAAATTTTATATTATATTTTAAAATTTTTTTAGAAAGGAATTTTATATGTTAATAAAGAACCCTGAATTTAAGATATCTGCTGTATCTCCTAGCCAATACCCTGATGATGAGTTACCACAAATTGTTTTAGTTGGTAAGTCTAATGTTGGTAAATCTTCTTTTATTAATACTATGGTTAATAGAAAAAAACTTGCTAGAACTAGTAGTGAGCCTGGCAAAACTAGACAAATTAATTTTTATAATATGGATAATAAATTTTATTTCGTAGATTTACCTGGATATGGCTATAGTAAAATGTCTAAAGTTGAGCAAGCTAAAGTTGGTAGTTTTATAGAACAATATTTAAATACTAGCAAAAATATTGCTTTAGTTGTATTTCTAATTGATATTAGGCATAACCCTTCTGAAAATGATAGGCTTATGTATAGATATATAATAGATAGTGAAAGACCATGTATTATAGTTACAAGTAAGGCTGATAAAATTGCTGTTACTAAAGTAGATGCACAAGTAAAAAACTTACAAGAGCAATTAAATCCATTAAAAGATTTAAGCTTTATACCTTTTTCAGCAGAGAGAAGAATTTATACTGATAAAGCTTGGGAAGAAATTGAAAAATTTATTTTTTAAGAGGAATAGAATAGTGTGTACCCTATTCTATTTTCTATTCAATAAAAAAGTTATTTTTATACATATACTTTGTCAAATTTTCAACATATACAACTTTACAGGAATAAATCATAAAATCTTTCTTTTTTATTGACTTTATGTAACTTTTAATATATAATTACATTATGTAACATTATTGGATACGCGATTATATATATTCGCTGAGCAATAGGAGGTTTTGTATGTCTAAATTTAGCATGAAAGATTATGATGAGTATTTGAAAGAAGAAGCACGGCAGGATCAGCTTCAGGAAAGTTTAGAAAGTAAGCGTGATGCACAAACTTTCTACAATGAGTTCGATGGAGATTGGCAAAGATATCTGGAAGAACATAAGCATGATACTGAAGATGATTCTAACCAGTACTATGATGACTGTGATTATGAACTTTTAGAAGCTATGGCACTCGCTGACTTTTCATAAGATCCCTTTGATGGCTGGCCAGAACTTGATGATCACTGATACTATCCTGAAACAACAGAAAAAGATGCATTTATAGAGGCTGAATATCTTAGGCCTAACGAAATGCGCCGATTGTACCACGTTGAAAAGGCAGCTACCCAAAAGGCTAACTGGGTTAAAACAGAAACTGCATAATCTATCAGAAAAACCTAAAAGAACGGGAGACTCAGTCCTCTCGTTCTTTTTTTCTATTTTCTTTGTTATCATTTTTAAAGCCTCTGGTCTTTCTAGTATTATTACATGTATGACATTATGCATTTTTGTTTAAAGAAATTAATTTCTCTTCAACACAAAAATCCATAAATAGTGTATTTTTTCTTGACTTTATGTTAAATTTAGTGTATAATTGTATTATGTAACATTCAACTATCTGCGATTATCTATAATCGCAACTTAATGGAGGTTTAGCATGGCAAAATTTAATATGAATGACTATGTAAATTACGTTAAAAGCGAAAAACTGCAGGCTCGGTTACAGGAGGACTTAGCATATAAGAACCAGGAGGAAGCTTCGGAAGCTAACACAAACTGGCTGGAGTGGCAGGAAAAGCAAAGGCTGGAAGAAGAATGTGAACATCATTTTCAGAAAAGTCTCGAATATGAACGCTTTCTGTTCGATGAAGGAATCTGTGAATCTGACTTTACTTGGCAGGAATGGTCCTTATATCAGGTCTACCTGAATGATACCCCAGCTTTCACTACCTTATCTTGGCTGGAATGGCGCAATGCTCAACGTTACGAGCAGGACTTCCTTTATGCCTGGCTCCAGTATTTAGAAGATGAGCAGGCTATTGAATATGCGATTGAACAGCTTGTGACAAGAGATGAATTAGAAGCAGAAGAGAACGAAGACTATGCCGACTTGCTTGCTGAAGAAAATGTGGATCATGAAGCACTGCGTATTAATAAGAAGGCTATTTCAAGGAAACGGCACATGAATGCACTCAAAGCTAAGAAAAGGGCCAAGGCTAATGCTGAGTTTAAGGCTAAGAAAAGAGCCAAGGCTAAGGCTGAACTCAAGGCTAAAAAAATAGCTAAGGCTGAGCTCAAGGCTAAGAAAATAGCTAAGGTTGCCTGACAGCCAGTAGCGTAAGATTTTCATAGTCACACCAAAAACCTTAAAGAACGAAAGGCTAGTCCTTTCGTTCTTCTTTTTCTATTTTTTTTGTTATCATTTTTAGTGCCTTTTGCCTTTCTAGTATTATTACATGTGAGCA
The DNA here is from genome assembly GCA_950096965.1 of uncultured Clostridiaceae bacterium. GTDB lineage: Bacteria > Bacillota > Clostridia > TANB77 > CAG-508 > UMGS1663. Next base: position 3,003 of record CATNCV010000130.1, read on the forward strand.
CCCTAAACATTTTAGTTTAAAGTCTACTCCTACTCTTGTTATTTCCCATAATTTGCTTCCACATGGGTGTTGTTTTTTTGTTCTTACTATATCTCCTATGCTATATTCCACATTTATCTCCTTTTACTTTATAATTTTTCAATTTCTTCTTTTGTTAATTTTGTTATTTCTTCTATTATATTTATATCTATATTTTTTTCTTTCATTTTTTTAGCAACTTCTATTTGATTTTCTTTTATTCCTGCTTCTCTACCGTTTATTTCTCCTTTGTCTAATCCTGCTGCATATATTGCTTTTTCATCCATTATGGCTTTTTGCCTTAAAAATGCAAGTCTTTCTAGTTTTTCGTCTTCAGTCATTTCTTTTATTATTACTACTGCTTCTTCTATTTCTTTATTTTCCTTCATTATTTCTTGCACCTCCATTTCGTTTGGATTATTTATGAACATCATCCATTGTGCTTTTTTGTTTGATTTATTTTTCTCGTATTCTTCTCTTGCTTTCCTTAACTCAATTATATGTAATTCTAACTTATCTGTCAACATTAATTTTTTATTTTTTCTTTCTATTATATTCCATATTGTTTCCATTTCTTTTATTTCTTTTGTTAAGTCTAACTCATAATCTATTATTGATATTATTACTACTTTCTTTGCAGATATATAATCTTCTCCCTTATCTATTGTACTTGCATACAATTTAGAGAAATAGAATAACATTCTTTCTACTAAATTTTTTCTGTCAATTAGTTGTACTTCTATATCCACTTTCTCTTTATCATTTATTTCCGCTTCTAAATCTAATATTCCTAATTTATCCTCTGGTTTTTCCCTATATAACTCTTTCTGTGTATTTATTTCTATTTTTGTTATTTTTTCTTCCATTAATGCAGAAATAAAATTTTTTGTTATTTCTTCATTCTTTTGTGTAAAAAAACTTTGAAATACTATGTCATTCTTTGGTTTTAGTAATTCTTTCTTTTTATCCATATGTTTTTCTCCTTGTAAAAAATTTATTTTCTATGTAGCATATTTGTACTCTATATAGTAACTAAACCTCCTTCATACTTGTTTTTTTAATTTCATTTAATTTGATTTTTTATAGATTAAAAATTTTTGAGTTAATTTTTAATGACTTTGAAATAAAATTTTTTAATAAATTTTAAAAGCACTAAATGTGCTAAATAGAATATTCTATTTATATCACATTTAATGCTATCTGTAAACATAATTTTAAAATTCAATACAATATTTTAAGTATCATAGCAATTTTTTCTAAGGTATTGCTCATTATATCCGACTTCTAACTTCTGATTTCTGAATTTGGTAATCATAGTTAAGATGCTAGGTTAGTTTCTTCGAAGAATGGACGACTAAGCTAACGCATAACTTATCTCTAACTCGCTATTCGCTCGAAGAGCTAAAAAATAGTCGCCCCTCCCCATGCTCATACTTTCTATTTGATTGCCTGTTCAAAACGTTTAAATATTCTTTCCTTAC
>CATNCV010000131.1 GCA_950096965.1 uncultured Clostridiaceae bacterium
ACAGCCACAACCTCTCCCCTGTCAAATGTCAGGGTCATTCTCTCCTCACCTTGTCCGGTCACCTGGCTCGGATAAGCACTTTCAGGGAGGGTCTGTCCGGAGTGGAGCGTCTCTTTACCTCCTATGGGGGTTTTTGTCGTAAAGTTTTTATTGACATAACTAGGAAACTATGTTATTATATTTTACATAAGATACAAAAAAATAAATTCATTCAAAAATGTTTTTCGAATTACCTTAATTAAAAAGATTAATTAGAAAAATAATTAAGAGAATTAAGTAATAAATTTGAATCAAGAAAATTAAATCAAAAAATTACCACAAAAATAAAAAAGAAAGAGATAAAATTAGAAAAACAAAATAGTAAATTCTAAGTTCTACCTCTAACTTTCAATAGTTATTACTTTTGTAGAAAGAGCATAAAAAAGTTCTTTTGTTATATGCTCCCCCAAGCAATATATATAAATTATTATTATCTTTTTTAAAAAATTAATATAAGCCCCTTAAAAATATTAAAATCAGCTCTTTCTACAAATTATTATATATTATTTATGATAAGATTCATTATTTGAGATTTTAAATGCTCTAAATAATTGTTCTAATAAGAAAATTCTAATCAATTGGTGTGGAAATGTCATTTTAGAAAAACATATTTTTTCATTTACAGAATTTAAAAATTCACTAGTCATTCCTAAACTTCCACCAATTATAATTGTTATATTACTATAATTTAAAGATATATTATCTATTTTTTTAGAAAAGTCTTCTGAAGAATATTGCTTTCCGAGTTAAATCTAAAGCAATAACATAACTATCTTTTTTTATATTAGAAACTATTTTATTACATTCCTTTTCTTTAACTTCATATAATAATTTTTCACTATTAGTATTTGGAATTTTTTCATCTAACAATTCTTTTATATTTAAATTACAATATTTTGATAATCTTTTTGAATATTCTGCAATAGCGTCTTTTAAATATTGTTCTTTTAATTTACCTATACAAATAACATCTATATGTAACACTTGTAAAATCCTTTATAAATATATTTAGGTTTTTCATAAAGGATTTACCTATAAACCTATAATAACTAGAAGTATTTTATTATATAAATTAATAGTTTAAGTAAAATAATATTAAAAATTTTTATATAAAGATATTAGCTTAAACTACATCTATAATTGGGCTAACATTATACCTATTAGCAACACTTAAATTAAATAAATCTTCACTTACATTATTTTCTATTAGTTGTTCTACTACAGTTTTATAGGCAAGCTCAGGAAAATTATTTTCCTTACTTAAATGTCCTAACATAACAGTATTTAGACCATGTTTTACTAAATTAGAAATAGTTTTGCCAGCTTCATCATTAGACAAATGCCCATTAGGTCCACAAATTCTTTGTTTTAAGACATATGGGTATGATGAACATTTTAAGATATTAGGGTCATAATTAGCTTCTAGCAATATAAAAGAACTATTGTATAAATTGTTTATTATTTCAGTTGTCATATGCCCAATATCTGTAGCAATACTTATTTTTTTATCTTTATAATATATGCTAAATCCTGATGGATTTGCTGCATCATGTGGAATACTAAAAGGTAAAATGGTTAAATCTCCAATATCAAATTTTTCATATTTGAAATATTTAATATTAGAAATATTCATTTTTTCACTTTGAGTATGCATTGCATTCCAAGTTTCTATATTGGCATAGACTGGAATATTATATTTTTTTGAGAATGTACCAACACCTTTTATATGGTCTGAATGTTCGTGTGTAATTAATATAGCATCTATGCTCATAGGGTCAATATTTATACTATTTAGTGCTTCAGCTATTTTTTTTGCACTTTCACCGACAATCTATTAATATTTTTGTATTATTTGTTTGAATTAGTGATGAATTTCCTGTACTACCACTATATAAACTGCAAAATTTAAACATTTTCTATTTCATCCTTTGCTTTATTAAAATATGTCTTCTTCTACAACTCTTTGTATATTTGCACCTAATTTTCTAAATTTATCTTCTATATTTTCATATCCTCTATCTATATGATAAATATTTGTTATAGAAGTTTCTCCATTAGCTACAATTCCAGCAATTATAAGAGCAGCACCTGCACGTAAGTCTGTTGCTTCTACAAAAGAACCATATAATTCTTCTACTCCTTCAAACACAGCAGACTTTCCTTGATTTATTATTTTAGCTCCCATTTTATTAAGTTCAGCAGTATACTGAAATCTAGAGTCCCAAATACCCTCATTTATAATGCTTGTACCCTCTGCTAAACTTAAGGCTACACCTATTTGAGGTTGTAAATCAGTTGGATAACCAGGGTATGGCATAGTAATGATATTTGCTTTATTTGGTCTTTTATTTGTACAAACTCTTATTGAATCATTATTTATATCTACATTAACACCCATTTCTATTAATTTTGCGGTTAAACAATCTAGATGTTCAGGAATACAATTTTTTACTGTTATATCTCCTTTAGTTGCAACTGCCGCAAGCATAAAAGTACCTGCTTCAATTTGATCAGGAACAACACTATAGGTAGAATTACCACATAGCTTTTTTACACCATTTATTTTTATTAAGTCAGTTCCAGCACCACGTATATCTGCACCCATTGCATTTAAAAAGTTAGCAACATCTACGACATGAGGTTCTTTAGCAACATTTTCTATTATAGTTGTACCTTCTGCTAAAACACTTGCAAGCATAACATTAATTGTTGCACCAACTGACACTTTATCTAAGTAAATAGAAGTACCTACTAATTTTTTGGCAGTAGCATTTATTTTACCTTCTAATACTTCAACAGTTGCACCCAATAGCTCAAATCCTTTTATATGTTGGTCAATAGGCCTTGCACCTAAATTACAACCACCAGGAAGCCCAACAACTGCTGATTTACATCTTCCCAAAAGAGCACCAATTAAATAGTAAGATGCTCTAAATTTACTTGTCATATCTATAGGAGCAGCTGAACTTTTTATATTTCTTGCATCTATTGTGACTTCATTATTTCCATTCCAAGTAACTTTTGCACCTAATTCTTCCAATATTTTGCATGATATTTTAACATCACTAATATATGGTAAATTGTTTATTGTACAAATACCATCTACTAATAAAGTTGCTGGAAGTAATGCAACAGCTGCATTTTTAGCTCCACTTATTACTACATCTCCAGTAAGACGAGTTCCACCTTTTATAACTAATTTTTCCAAATATATTACCCCCATATATTCACATTTAAAAAAATAGAATACTTTTAAAATATTCTATTTTTACATAATTAATATATCATATATATTAACATTTTACAACTATTTTTTTGCAGTTAATATATTACTATTTTGGAACAATTCTATTATTTTAAATTTAAGCTTAATGTCTTTAGAATTTGTATCAGAAATTATGCTATATTCTTCTTCTGATAATTCATTTTCTAATACTTTTTTAGAGTCATCTGGAACTATTCCAGAACTCACATTTACAAAGCATAAAGGAGGAAACATTACGCACCACCAGTTTTGGCCTTTGGCTTCACCTATTTTTACTCTTAAGGCGTCATATAAACCAGCAGGAATGGAAATATCACCATATGTTTTAGTAGGAAAAGAAAAATTCCCAATTTCTACTTCTACATTATAACTATAGCCATTATCAATAATGGTTTGTTTGGCAATTTGCTTAAAATCATTTATATGCTCTTTAGCGATTTGCATAGCTTCTTCTTTATTAGTAGCATTTAATGATATAGAGTTCATATATTCTATTAATTTATCTCTAACAATATATTTTAAATCTTGATCTTCTTTAGAATCGCTATTTGCAATTACATGTAATCTAAATAAGCTATCTTCTAATTCAGAAGAAACAGAAGTTACATAGGAAAATGCTGATATAAAAATGTAAATTCCTAGTAAAATTATCAAAATTAAGGAATATTTTACCTTTTTTGAACATATAATATTTAATAAAGTTTTCATACAAACCTCCAAATTTTAATTTACGTTTTATTGTATTTATTAAAAGTATTTACAATTAAAAAATATATATACATATTTGGAAAAAATTTTATAAATTGGTATGTATGAAATTATGAAAATGTCGAAATATAGCGAAAAGTTTATTTGTAATATTCTTGACATATTCGTAACAAAATGGTAAAATTTACCAGTAAGCAATAAACGAATCTTCTATAAGTGCTTATACCGTAAGAAGATTTGAACAAAAGAGGAGGTCATATTTTATGAATATCGAAGGGGAAAACATCATGAAGTTATGTAGTTTTTATGTAAGTGATTGGCATTTAGTAACAATGCTACTTCCTTATATAAACAGAAAAATTAATGAAAAAGAAAAAATAGTTACAGTATTAGAAAATGATATAAAAAATAATGTAGAAACATTAGTAAAAAGATTAAATTTAAGAAATGAAGAAGAAATATTAAATATAGATTGGAGCAAAAG
>CATNCV010000132.1 GCA_950096965.1 uncultured Clostridiaceae bacterium
AAATCTTTTTGTTTTAACATTAAATATTCCACCTTCCTATTATTACTATATTTTCTATTTTTATACATTGAGGGTGAAATATTCGTTTACAAACTTTCAAGGTGATTTTATCATATATTAAATACATAATCGCCTTAATCGATTTGACATTTTATGTCAAATCGATTATAATATTGTTATGTATTATTTGATACTATATCAATTTACTAAATAGTAACTTTGATATGTTGCTAGCCTGCTTTTGGAAAGGAGATTATATGAAGGATTTGATCTTTGTTGTATCTTTTGTGTTATGCGTTGTATTATGTTGTGTATTTTTTGTTGTGCTTTTAAGAAATTCCAATAGGTTTAAGACAGCTCGGTATTTCAGAATTTGCAGAAATTTATGCATAATAATATGCATAAGTGCATTTATATGTGCTCTGTGTCTTCCCTCATTTTCATTTTCTAATCTTTTTTTCCCTATATCTACAGTTCCAATTTTCTTTATAAATGCCAAAATATATCATAAATGTATTGCAACGACTAAGGAACTTGAAATAAAAATGGAGAGGTATCTTAAGTCTCAACCTATAGATGTTGAGTACAAGGAGTTAGATTAGAGTTTGATAGTAACACTATAATTAAGGTTAGCAATTAAGAAACCAGATTGAGCTTTAAAGCTTATCTGGTTTCTTTTATTTCTTCGTTAGGTTTATTTTTAGTTTTTTATTTCTTGTTTTTTATACACTTGTAAGTTATTTTTCTTGGCTTCCGCGTTGGGGACAGTTCCTAATCTAGCCAGATTATTTTTGTTCATTTCTTAAAGTGCTTCTCTATCTTGTTTCCGATTACGAACCGTCCCCAATGCTACCCAATGCTAGTCCTAACTCTAGCTTATCTTCTTGCTTCTCTTTCTCTTGTTTTTGTGTCTAGGGTTTTCTTTCTTAGGCGAATATTTTTTGGTGTTATTTCTACTAATTCGTCTTCTGCAATAAATTCTATTGCTTTTTCTAGTGACATTTGTAGTGGTGGTACTAGGCGTAGTGCGTCATCTGAACCTGATGCTCTTGTGTTTGTTAAGTGTTTTTCTTTACATACGTTTATTGCTATATCTTCGTTTCTTGAGTTTATTCCTACTATCATTCCTTCATAAACATCTACTCCTGCTCCTATTAGTAGTTCTCCTCTTTCTTGTGCATTGTATAAACCATATGTTACACTTGTTCCTTGTTCCCATGCTACTAGTACTCCTCTTGTTCTTGCTTGTATGTCTCCTTTGAATGGTTCGTAACAATCGAATATTGAGTTCATTGTTCCTTCACCTTTTGTGTCTGTTAAAAATTCTGTTCTATAGCCTATTAGTCCACGTGCTGGTATTTTAAATTCTACTTTTGTGTGTCCGCTTTCTGCTGGTTCCATGTTTGTCATTTCACCTTTACGTCTTCCTAATTTTTCTATAACTGTTCCTATTGATTCGTCTGGTACATTTACTACTAGTCTTTCTACTGGTTCACATTTTGCTCCATCTATTTCTTTGAATATAACTTTTGGACGTGATACTAATAGTTCAAATCCCTCTCTTCTCATTGTTTCTATTAATACTGATAAGTGTAATTCTCCACGTCCACATACTTCGAAACTGTCTGCTGAGTCTGTTTCTTTTACTCTTAAGCTTACATTTCTTTCTAGTTCTTTGAATAGTCTGTCTCTAATATGACGTGATGTTATGAATTCTCCTTCTTTTCCTGCAAATGGTCCATTGTTTACACTAAATGTCATTGATACTGTTGGTTCATCTATGTCTACAAATGGTATTTTTTCTGGGTTATTTAAGTCACATATTGTGTCGCCTATGTTTATATCTGCTACTCCTGATAGTGAAACTATGTCTCCTGCTTGTGCTTCTTCTACTTCTGTTCTTTTTAAGCCTTGATATGTAAATAGCTTTGCTACTTTTCCTTGTGCATTTTTATCTTGCTTGCATATTGCTATTGGCATTCCTGCTTTTATTTTGCCTCTTTCTATTCTTCCTACGGCTATTCTTCCTAGGTAGTCATCATAGTCTATATTTGAAACTAGCATTTGTGCTGGTCCTTCTATTTCACAGTCTGGTGCTTCTATATATTTTACTATTGTATCAAATATACAGTTTACATTATCACTTTCTTCTTCTAGACTCATTTTTGCTATTCCATTTTTTGCTGATGCATATATTACTGGGAAGTCTAATTGGTCATCGTTTGCATCTAATTCTATGAATAGTTCTAGTACTTTATCTACTACTTTTGCTGGGTCTGAACCTGGTCTATCTATTTTGTTTATTACTACTATTGGTTTTAGATTTAATGCTAATGATTTTTTTAGTACTTCTCTTGTTTGAGGCATTGGTCCTTCAAATGCATCTACTAATAGTACTACTCCATCTACTGTTTTTAGTACACGCTCTACTTCTCCTCCAAAGTCTGCGTGTCCTGGTGTGTCTACTATATTTATTTTTATTCCATTATACATTACTGATGTGTTTTTTGAAAGAATTGTTATTCCTCTTTCTTTTTCTAAGTCGTTTGAGTCCATTACTCTTTCTTGTACTTGTTCATTTTCTCTAAATACATGACTTTGATGTAATAAACAGTCTACTAATGTAGTTTTTCCATGGTCTACGTGTGCAATTATTGCTATATTTCTTATATTTTCATTTTTCATTTTTATTTTTCCCCTTTCAAACTTGAAGAGTTTGTACTCTTCACTATTCATTCTTCACTTTTTACTATATTCATTTTTCCATTATTATCGGGCAGACTTTGAGTGCCTGCCCCTTTATCAAATCGAAGATTTGTACTCTTCATTATTCATTTAAGCAATTCCTTCGAAGTACAGACGACTACTACTCGCCCCTACAATTCTTTTATATTCTTTACATATTGTAGTTACACGAGGTGTTTGAGACAATGGTGACCCCTACAATTACTTTTTATAAAATGGCATAAATTTTTAGTTTCTATATTTCTTCTTTATATTCGTTAGATGTTCCTTCTAATTCTTTTATAGAAAGTTCTATTTTCTCATTTTCCTTATCCAAATCGATAATTTTTGCATTTACGTGTTGTCCTAACTTTAGTTCTTCTTCTGGTTTTGCTAATTTTCTTTCTGCTATTTGTGATATATGTACCAAACCTTCTATTCCTGGCTCTAGCTCTACAAATGCTCCAAATGGCATTATTTTTACTACTTTTACTTTTACTACATCATTTATATGATATTTTTCATCAATATTATTCCATGGGTTTTGGCCTTTTTCTCCATATGCTAATTTTATTCTTCTGTTTTCTTTGTCTACATCTTTTATAGTAACTTGTATTTTTTGGCCTTGTTTTAATATTTCATTTACATTTGCATTTCTTTCCCATGATATTTCTGATACATGTAAAAGTCCTTGTACTATTCCACTTAAGTCTACAAACGCTCCATATGAACTTATACTTGCTACTGTTCCTTCGTATTTTTTACCTATTTCTACATTATCCCAAAATTCTTGTTGTTTTGCATTTTTTTCTTCGTCTAATACATTTTTTATTGAACCTATTATTTTATTTGTTTTTGTATCATATTCAGTTATTCTAAATTTTACAATTTGACCTTGTAGTTTTGAAGCATCTTCTCCTCTTGGAATTCCTGATAAAGAAAGTGGTATAAATATTCTTTTATTGTATGCTTCTACTATTATTCCTTTATCATTTACTTCTTTTACTTTTTCTTGTATTATTTCATTATTTTTTATTTTATTTTCTAGTTCTTTTCTTTCTTCTCTTTGTTTTACTCTTTTATATGATAATACTACATTTCCAAGTCCATCATTTTGTTTTAAAACATCTGCTATAATTGTATCGCCTATTTTAAACTCATTTTTAGGGTTTGCATTTTCATCATCACTATATTCTCTTTTTGTTATAATTCCATCTGCTTTATAGTGAATATCTACAAAAATTTCTCCTTGCTCTGTAATACTAATAATTTTACCTGTTACAGTCTTTTCTAATTTTGTTTCTTTTAAAGATTCATTATATAGTTCTTCAAAAGATAATTCTTTTTCATTTTTCATACTTTCACCTTACTTATAACTTTATATTTTTTACTAATTTGACTTAATT
>CATNCV010000133.1 GCA_950096965.1 uncultured Clostridiaceae bacterium
TAGCATATAATGTTTCCTTATTTTCATTATAGATATCCATTTTTTGAATTCTTTCTAAGTCTGGAATGTAATTTCCATTAATTGTTACTTCTTGTTTGTTATTTGGGTCTGCATTATTAAGTGATGGTAATTCGTTATAATTTTTATTATTTAAATTCCAAATTGTGTCACTAAATCCTGCTTGTTCTTTACAAAATTCTCCATTAAACTCATCTTTAGATATTTCCTTAATTAATCCATTAGAGTTTGGTGCATTAGCACTTAATTTAGACTCTGTCATTTCATAGTTAAATGTATCTGGATCAAGTGAAATTGCATTTCCATGTACTTTAAATCCTTTATTTCCATCTGATAAGCTAATATTTTGTACTAGTTTCATTCTTCCACTACCATTTGGATTTCCGGCAATACCTCCTACACCACTTGTACCAGTAATATTTACTTTTGTAATACAATGTTTTATAGTATTTGGTTGGTACAATCCATCTATCATACCACCAACGATTCCTCCTACTTCTAAAGAACCTGAAATATTTCCTGTTACATAACAATCTTCTATTGTTGAATTATAGCCTATTTGTCCTACAATTCCTCCTACTCTTCCTGCCTCATCTCCTTTTGTTGCTATTATATTAAGGTTAGTACTACTACATTTTTCAATTCTAGTATTACTACTAATTCTTCCTGCAATAGAGCCATATCCAAAATATGCTCCATTATTTCCATATGCAGCAATCGTTGCATTTTTGATATGTACATTACTGATAACACTTGAGCTTTCTGCTGAATTAGCAATAACTCCTTTTGCGGCACTTCCTGTTATACTTGATAAATAAGCATTTTCAATAACAAGGTTTCTAACACTTGCTTTTTGCATTTCATTGAATAATGGTTTTTGTAAGTTGTATATTGTATGTCCATTTCCATTAATTGTTCCTCTAAATATAATATCATCACCTAAATATGTTGTTGTATCTACTTTGTATTCAGAAGCATCATAGTCTTTTGTTAAGGTAATGTTTGCATCTGGATATTCTTTTATTCTTCTGATTAGTGATTCAAAGTTTTCATTATTTACATATGAACCTGCTGTTCCCATCTTTCCAAAAGGTACTTCTACTTTAGCTTGTTTTTCATCACCTTTGTAGATAACAGTATTTTCTACATTTAGTTCTAATAGAACAACTCTATTTTCTACTCTACAAGATTTTATAGTAGCATACATATCTGGCATATTTTTCATTTTTACTTTTGCTACATAATTTTCTGGATTTTGGATTATTTTATTACTATCTATATTAGTTGCCTCCATTGCAAATCCATAGTATATATGATATAAGTTTACATTCATAATATCTTTTAATTGAATTTCACGCTCTGTAAAATCAATTTCATCATTTAGTAATACTTCGTTTTGGTATTCATTTTTACCACTTTCTAATGTATTTGTATCTAGGTCATAGCTTGCTGTAACTTTTATTAGATGATTTTTACCATTTTGTTTTTCAAAACTGATTGTGTTCATTTCTTCTGTTATATTTAATTTTTGTGTTTTAATTTGGTTATTTTGCTCATCTAAAATTACTATATTTCCATTTTTAATTGTGTGTTCTGCGTCATTTAATTTGAATACAGCAGTGATGATATTATTTTCACCCTCACTATAACCAAAGTCTGTAACTGTTGGTTTATCTTTTAATATTTCAATTTGTATTCTATTATTTTCTGTTGTAGCAAATTCTTTTCCATTATCTAAGATAACTTTTTCAATAGTAATATTTTTTACTCCTAATTCTTCATAACCATTTAAGTTTGTTTGATATGTTGTTTCATTTTTAGTAAGTTCATATTCTTGTCCATCTATTACTGCTTTTTTTGGTACAGATTTACTAACATTTGTACTATCAAATTTTATAATAATATTTTGTTGTTTTTCAAAATATTTTGTTTGGCTTTCATCTTTATATGTCATAAAATTGTTAAATGTAAATTCATAATCTGCTAATATTTGTATTTCTCTTGTGACTAAAACTTCATCTACAAACAAATTATCTTCTTCTGGTTTTCCTTCTAATTTATTACTATCTCTATCATAGTTTACTTTTATTTCTAATGTATATGTTTTCCCATTTTCTATATCAAATTCAATACTATTTTCCCCTACTTGAATATGCTTTTCTTGTTTTGAATTATCTTCGTTATTAGTGAATATTGCTTTTCCACTCTTAAAAGAATTATCATCATCTTTAATATTAAAACTTAGTGTTGTTTTATTTTCTTCTATATTGTCTTGCTCTATTAAATTTTCAAAACTTGGTGTATCTTTCAAAACATCTATCTTTATTGTATTATTTACATTTGCTACTGTTTCGTCACTAAAAATAATTTTTGTTGCTACTAATTCGCAAATACCACTATTATTGCTAGCTTCTACTTCAACTTGGTATTGTCCATTAGCAACTACAAAAGGTATATAGTCTGTGTTATTAATACGAATCTTACTGATAGTTTCTGTCTTATCTGTTTCTACATGATATATAATAGAAAGTTTTTCACCTTTTTCTACATACTCTTTCTCAATATCTGCTTGCATAATAGTTGCTTTTGCAGTAGCTTCTATTTCTTTTTCTGCTAATATACTATTTACTACATCATTTTCTTCATTTTGTGTTTGATTGTAAGTTGCTACTACTTTTACTTTATACTCACTTGATTCTATTGCTGAAAATGTTTTTTCTATTTTTCCACCATTTTGTAAGTCTTCTGTAGAAAGGTCTTGTTTTGCTAATTCAGTTCCATCTATATTTGTTAAAACAATACTAGCATTTTTAATTGTTTTGTCTTCATCATTTAATGAGAAGCTTACTTTTATATTATTTTGTGTTGTATCTTCTTCCATCGTTAAGTCTGTTACTGTTGGTTTTCTCTTAATAATATTTATTGTTATTTTATTATCATTTTCCAATGCAAAACTTTTTCCATTTTCTAATACAACTTCCTCTACTATAATTTCATGAATTCCAAATTCTGTTATTGCATCTATAGTTGCAATATAAGTATCTCCTTGTTTTGTTACTTCATATTCTTTTCCCATTACTTTAATTGTAGCTGGTTCAAATTTAGTTGCATTATTACTTTCAAATGAAATTTGAATTGGTTCTGATTTTTCAAATTCAGTTGATTGTGTATCATTTTTACTTGTAGTAATATTACTAATGTTAAACTGATAATCAGCTGTTAGTTGTAATGTTTTTGATAATTGTAGCATTCCTTCATAATTGCCTTCTTGTGTTAATACTTTACTAGATAAATTATAGTCTATGACAAAAGTAGCATTATATTTTTTGCCTTCCTCAACTGGTACTTCTATTTGATTTTCTCCTCTTGTTAAAGTATCCTCTTTTATAACTTCTTTTGCATCATTTATAATTTCTACTTTTCCAGTTGTAAAACTATTTTCTGTATCTACTATATTAAATGATACTTTTAATTTTGATTCTCCTAAGTTCTCCTCAACTTTGTAATTTTCAATTGTTGGTATTTCTTTCAAAACATCTATTTTTAATGTATTATCTACTTTTATGCTTCTTTCATTTTCTAGTATCACTTCTGTAAAATGGTACTCTTTAATTCCTGCTGTATCTCCTACATTTACTTTTAATTCATATTGTTCATTACCTAACTGTTCTAATTCATATTCTGTTTCATTTATAATAACTGTTTTTATATTAGCGCCATAGCTTACTATAGCATTAATATTTAATGTTATTTCTTCATTTTTATTTGGATAATAATTTTCTAATTCTATATTAAATACTTCTACTTCATAATCTAGTTTCTTTTCTATTTTTTGTATTAGAAGTGTTAAATCTGTTACTGTTATTTCTCCATCACTGTTCATATCTGCATTTTTTAGTTTATCTTCTGCTAGTTCTTGTTTATGTATTAAATGCATTTCTAATAGGTGAACATCTGCATAATCAATTTGTCCATCTCCATTTAGTTCTCCTTTATTAATATTCATTGCATAAATTACTCCTAAAAATATTAATAAAAATATTGGTATACAAATAATTATTTTTAGTAAAAATTTATTTCTATCTATATTATT
>CATNCV010000134.1 GCA_950096965.1 uncultured Clostridiaceae bacterium
AAATAAATAAAAAAAGTAGCAAACAATTTGTTATAAAGAAAGGTTTTAGCAAAGTGAAAAATAAATTTAAAGAAATATTAAAAGAGGAAAAAGGAGCTGTGACAGTATTAGTATTTATAACAATTTTAACATTTGTAGTAATTTTACTTGGAGCATATTTAACAGTTACTACAATGAGAAAATCACGGGATAGAAAGCAATATAAGGTTACAGCAAATATATGGTGAGGATGTGCAAAGAGTTGATCAAATATATGATGAGCTTATTTCAAAAGATAGGGAAGGTCCAACATGTAATATATCCCATACAATAAGTGAACAGGGAAATATTTTATATAAGTTTGAATTTAATGAAGCGGTAAAAAACTTTGATGAAAGTGATATAAAACTATATAGTGGAAATATAGTAGAAAATAAAATTGCAAGTACAGTTATATTATCTACAAGTTCACCAGCATATTCATTTAATGTATTGAAAAACAAAAAATATATAATTTCATTTGACTACAAATGTATTTCAAATTCACAAGAATTCGAAATAGGATTATACTCAGATACAGTAAGTAATTTACCTAAAAAAAAGTATACCGCCAAAACAGAAATAGAGCATGAAGATTATATAATAGATGTGAAAAATGCAGATGTACAATTTAAAATATTATCTCAAATACAAGGAAACAATAATGTAACATTATCAAATATACAAATAATAGAAATAAATAATGAGGAAATAGAAAAAAAAGAGTTTGAGAAGACTAATAATGCAATATACACATTAAAA
Organism: uncultured Clostridiaceae bacterium; assembly: GCA_950096965.1. Lineage (GTDB taxonomy): Bacteria > Bacillota > Clostridia > TANB77 > CAG-508 > UMGS1663. The sequence goes on from CATNCV010000134.1 coordinate 781, forward strand.
TCAGAATATAATGAAAGCTATAAATATGTGATTATATTAAATGAAGGTTTATACACAGATTTTAGTGAAAATAGAAATAAAGAAAAAATAGAAATCATATAAATATTTTATACAATGATTTAAAATTTGATTTTTTCAATAATAGAACAAAAGTGGCTTCACCATGCTACTCTATAACTTAGAAATAAAGTACTTTTCTATTATATAAAAAATAAAATGGATAAATGCGAGAATGCATTTATCCATTTTACTTATCAGGTTCTAATTCATTTAACTTAATATCATTGTTAATTATTGAAGATTCTTTAGTAATATAAGGAGGCTCTATAGGTTTATAATTTTTTTTTACCTGATGTTTTTTTGGTTCTTTAGTTTTAAATAAAGAAAATCTTTTTTGCTCTTGTTCATATTCTAAACTTTGTAAAATCTTAGCAGTTTGAGCAAGCTCAATGTCAGAACTGTTCATATATATATTGTAGCCCTCTTGGTTACTGTTTCCATCATCTATAAATAATTCAATTAACTCTCTAATATTATCAAAACCTGATTTCATGTTTTGTATAATTTTATTCATATTCCGCATTTGTTAACAATAGTTAAAAAATGCAATTCACCTCCTAGGTAGTATATAACATAATAATATAGTAACACAATAAAATATAAAAAGCAAGTATTAAATAAAAAAAATTAAATTTTAGATATAAGAATGTTACAATTGTAAAGAAAAATTATAAATATAAAATATAGGTAAAAAATAGAATTTAGTCGAAATAAAATATTAAATATGTGGTAATATGTCGAATAGAGGAAAATATAGTTATGAAACTGTCGAACGTTGTCGGAATTAGAAGACAAAAAAGCCTTGCAATTTCTAGAGTTTTGTTATATCATAAAGCTTATCAGTTTTAAAAGAAAGGGGAAGAAAATCAAAATGAAAAATCTATATGGCAGTATAAAAATTAGCAAAATTTTAGGTAAAGAAAAACAATCTATAGAAGAAAATATAGATTATTATAAGCTAAAAAATGATAAATATGGATTAGAAATAGTAAAAAGAAATAGTACAAATGAAGAAGATATTGAAGTAACAAACATTGCAGATATAACTGACAATGAAGAAAAAATAGATAATATACTAAAAGAACTAGTAATAAAAGAAATTACTCCTGAATTATCAGATGTAATAGAAGACTTACTTAAAACATATGTATAATTGAATTAAAAAAGTAGAAAGAAGAGTTTGACTAACAAACTCTTCTTTCTGTTCGATTTTCTTTATTGTCAACATTATTACAAAGTTTTTCGAATTCTTTACATTTGATCTTATATTCTAATTGTTGAGTTAGAAATCTATAATACATATAACCTTGTTCATATTGTGCCATAGGATTAAAGTCAGCATAGCCACTTTCAAAATTTTCAGGTGAGCCATTAGAATAAGGCGAATATCCAAATCCGTAAAAATTATTATAATCTATATTTTTATCCATAAAATCATCCTTAAATAAAGTATTTAGGTTTTTTATATAGGTTACCTATAAACCAAATTAAAAAAATATATAAATGAATTTAAAACTGTGATGTAATTAGAAAAACACATATAGCAAAGCTAATTTTTATTATTACATATGGAGAGTACTTTTATTTTTAGTGCAATTGTTTGACTAGAATATTACTAGAAAAATTATTTAGCTCCTTCTAGTTTCTTTAAATTTAAACAAATACTTTTAAAGATTTAAATTGAAAATAGGAAAAGAACTAATAAATATATATGTATATATACCAGCTAATAAGCCATGCAATATTTTTCCAATGATGTAGGGTTTTATAGAAATGTCAGTTTTAGAAGTTATACTAAATACTTGAAGTAATATTGAAATACCACCAAAGCCTAATAGAATAGCACATAAAATAATATTAATTGAAATTTCCTTATAAGTAATAGAACTTATTTTTTGTACACCATTTGTAAGTTCTATTATTCCAGATACAAAACCACTAATAAAGTTATTATTAATTCTAAATATACTAAAAATAGGCTTAAGGACTGAAGATATAATATTTATAAAATTACTATTTTCAAGTATAGAAAGAATAACACTAAATAGAACTACAAATCCACCAATCATTAATATTGTATTAGTAGCAGAAAGAATAGCTTTACTTAAAACTTCTCCCAAATTAGAAAATGATACATTAGTAGTTGTATCTTTTACAAAACTGCTAGAGTGAGAATTATTATAATAAGTTTTATTAAATTTCCAAAATCTAAATAATATTCCAACAGTTAAACATGCTAGAAGATGTGTAATAAAAAGAAGCATACCAATAAGGGAGTTGCCAAATAAGCTTATACCAACAGTACCAATAATAAATAGAGGACCAGAATTATTAGTAAATGCAAGTAGACGTTCACATTCTTCTTTAGTACACATACCATTTTCCCTAAAATTAGTTACAATTTTAGCACCAATAGGATAGCCACTTATAATACCCATAAGCATAGCATAAGCACCACAGCCAGGTACATTAAAAATAGGTCTCATAATAGGATTTAACATTTTGCCAATTTTAGGAATAATATTAGTAAACCCTAGCAATTCAGTAGCAATAAAAAAAGGAAATAATGAAGGAATAACATTGTTAGCCCATAGCAAAAGACCGAGATTTAGTTGCTACTAAATTTTGTTTAGAAAAAATAACTAAGAAAATAGTAAATAAGCAAAAAGTAATTGGTAAAATATTTCGTTTAAATGATAGAAAAATAAACCTAGGTTTATTAGTAATACTAGCTCTCATAGCACACCTCTTTAATATAGAATATTACGAAAGTTACAAAACTATTACAAAAATATTAATTTTATATAACGAAAGAAAAATGTAGTAATATGTATTAAATAGCAGAATTAGTGCTAATTAGGGCATAAAAAAATATATACTTAACTCCCAAATATTACAGAAATTACAGAGCTGTTACAGAAAGATTAATTTTGCATAACATTAATAAAAATATATTGAAAAGTGGTACTAAGATGGTATAAAATATAAAAGGTATTTCACAAAAGGTATATAAAATGTGGAAAACTAATCAAAAAAAGAAAGAAAAAATGAATAACTATATAAAAAAGAATGTAATAATCCACAAAAAACGAACAGAATGTGGAAAACTGCAAGAAAAACAAAATAAAAAATGAATAACTTTTTGTAAAAATTATATAATATTTTTTTAGAGTAATTAAAATTTTTAGATATAAATAAGATAAAAATATAAAAATTATATAGTGAATAA
>CATNCV010000135.1 GCA_950096965.1 uncultured Clostridiaceae bacterium
TATTTAAAACATTTTTAAATTCATAATTTTTTTTTAAAGTATCTAACTTTTTCATTAAAATCCTCCTATTTACAAAAGGATAATTTAATTACTAAAATTACAAAAAGACCACATATTTTTACTTATACGTGGCCTAATTTTTATGCACTAATTTTTTTTCTTCCTTTTGCACGTCTTGCTTTTAATACCATTCTTCCTGCTCTAGTTTTCATTCTTTTCATAAACCCATGTTCTTTTTGAGTTTGTCTCTTTTTTGGTTGATAAGTTCTTTTCACTTTTTTAGCACCTCCCCATGTCTATTTATTATACCGTAATCGGATTGTTCTTTTAATAAGCCTTCTTATTATATATCAAGTAGTCTCTTATGTCAATAGAAAGACTTAAATTTAATAATTTTTTTTATTTATCTTGACTATTTTAATTAATTTTTATATTATAGTAGAAAATAGGGAAAAAAGACATTTTTTTGCTATTGATATTTATAAAGTTATTATTTGCGTAAGTTTTCCACCGTTGTGGATATTTCTGTGGATAACTTTATGATGTAAAATAAATTTGGAAGGATTGAGCTTAGATGCAGCAAGAATTAAATGAACTTCTTACAAAAGCTAAAGAGTTATTGAAAGAAGAAATTAGTAGTATTTCTTTTGATACTTGGATTAAAAATTTAGAAATTGAAAGTATGGATGGGCGGAAATGTTGTACTTACTACTCCAACAACTTTTACAAAAGATATATTGGATGCTAAGTACCATGACCTATTAGTTAATACTTTCAAATTTTTGACTAATAAAGAATGTAGTGTAATTATTATTTCTTTAGAAGCTAGGGCAAAAGAACAAAATAGTGTATCAGCTGTTAATAATTATTCTAGTGCAACTGTTATGCCTACTAATGAATCTTTAAATCCTAAATATACATTTGAATCATTTGTTGTAGGAAATAATAACCGTTTTGCGCATGCTGCATCACTAGCAGTTGCCGAAGCACCAGCTACAGCATATAATCCACTTTTTATATATGGTGGAGTTGGGCTTGGTAAAACTCACTTAATGCATTCTATTGGTAATGAAATTTTAAGAAATAATAGAAATTCAAATATTTTATATGTTACTTCTGAAAAATTTACAAACCAATTAGTTAATGCCATTAGAGATAATAAAACTGAACAATTTAGAAATAAATATAGAAATATTGATGTTCTTTTAATTGACGATATTCAATTTATTGCTGGAAAAGAAAGTAGCCAAGAAGAGTTTTTCCATACATTTAATACTCTTCATGAAAATGGAAAACAAATAATTATTTCTAGTGATAGGCCACCTAAAGACATTAACTTACTAGAAGAAAGGTTAAAATCAAGGTTTGAATGGGGACTAATAGCAGATATTTCTAGTGCCGATTATGAAACTCGTCTAGCAATACTTAGAAAAAAGGCTCAATTAGATAATATTTTAATAGATGATAATATTTTAGCTACAATAGCAACTAGAATTGATAGTAATATTAGAGAATTAGAGGGTGCTTTAAATAAATTAATTGCAAGAGCTTCTTTAATAAATAGTCCTATAACTATGGAAATGGCAGAATGGGCTATAAATGAAATAGTAACATCAAAAGAAAAAATTATTTCTTCTGCATATATACAAGAAACAGTTGCTAAATATTTTAATATAGATGCTAAAGATTTAATAGGGAATAAAAGGTCCGCAGATGTAGTGTTCCCTAGGCAAATAGCCATGTATTTATGTAGAAATATTCCTCAGCTTTCACTTCCTCAAATAGGGAAGGACTTTGGAAATAGAGACCATACAACAGTGCTTCATGCTTGTAATAAAATAGAGAAGGAATTACAAGAAAATAAGAACACAAAGTTAATTGTGGATAGTGTTAAAAACATCATCTTAGCAGACAAATAGTTTTAATATAAACAAAAAACTTAGTTTTTTAAAAATATTGTTTGGAAAAATGACTGTTTGGAAAATTAAACTTAAGCTCTTACTAGGAAAGAGTCACGTTAGATATCCACAGGTGAATGTGTATTTTGTGTATATAACATGTTAATAAATAAGTTATTCACACTTTTAATTTTTAGATGTTTATAACTTTATAATTTATCCACTATGTTATCAACATGAAAAAATGTGGGGAAATAAAGTATTAACATACTTATCCACAGAATCCACAGCACCTACTACTACTACTACTATAATTATTTAAATATATATAAAGGAGTTTGATTGAAAATGAAAATAGTTTGCGAGAAAGAAAAAATACTTAAAGCACTTAATTCCGTAACAAAAGCGGTAGCTTCAAAAACAACAATGCCTATATTAGAAGGTATATTAATTCAAACAAATGATAAAGAAGTAAAATTAACAACCTATGATTTAGAAATAGGTATTGAATATATAATAGATGCAGATATAAAAGAACAAGGAGCAACTGTTGTAAATGCAATAATGTTTAGTGAAATAATAAGAAAATTACCAGATACAGATATTAATATTTCATTAAATGAAAAAAACTTATTAGTAATTGAATGTGAAGGTTCATTATATAAATTAGCAACAATGAATCCAGATGAATTTCCAGAACTTCCACAAATAAATGTTGAAAATTCTATTTCTATAGAGCAAAATTCATTAAAAGAAATGATAAGAAAAACAATATTTGCTGTAAGTACAGAAGAAAATAGACCAATATTTACAGGATGTTTATTTGAAATAAAAAATAATAAATTAAATGTAGTTGCAGTTGATGGATTTAGGCTAGCATGGAAATCTAAATTTCTACAAAATAATAGTAATGACTTCACAGCAGTTATTCCAGGTAGAACTTTAAATGAGGTTAATAAAATCATATTAGATTCATTTGATACTATAAAAATAGGAGTTGCTAAAAACCAAGCATTATTTGAAATGGAAAACTGTAAAATAGTTACTAGATTATTAGATGGAGAATTTTTGAATTACTCAAGTGTAATACCAGAAAATTGGGAAACAAGGGTAAGAGTTAATAGAAACAATGTTCAAAATTGTTTTGAAAGAATTAGTTTAATATCTTCATCAAGTATAGAAAAAGAGAAGAAATACCCTGTAAAAGTATCAATTGATATAGGAAAAGTTACTATTTCTTGTACAAATCAAACAGGAGATGCAAAAGAAGAAATGTATGTTTCAACAGAAGGGCAAAACTTAGAAGCAGGCTTTAATCCAAAATATTTCTTAGATGCTTTACGTGCAATTGATGATGAAGAAATTTTTGTAGATTTTGGGACAAGTATTTCACCATGTATAATAAGACCAGTTGAAGATGGAGATTATATATATATGATTTTACCAATTAGATTAAAAGATTAGAAAGGAGGTTGGAAGTAGGAAGAAAAGAAGTTGTAAAAATAATTATCCACAATTGATTAATAATATGTGAATAAAAAATTATAAATTTAATTATACGACCTCCAACTTCCAACCTCTAAAAAAATGTACATTAATAAAATAAAACTAACAAATTTCAGAAATTATGACGAACAAGAAATAGAGCTTGGTCCAAATATAAATATTTTTTATGGAGATAATGCTCAAGGAAAAACAAATATAATAGAATCTATATTTTTATGTTCTATTGGAAAATCTTTTAGGACTAATAAAGAAAGTGAATTAATTAAATTTAATAAAGATATAGCTTCTGCATATATTGAATATAAAAAAAGCGACAGAGATGGTAAAATAAAAATTGATTTAAATAACAAAAAGTCAATATATACAAATGGAATAAAAATAAAAAAATTAAGTGAATTATTAGGAAATATAAATACAGTTATTTTTACACCAGACGATATAAATATATTAAGAGATGGACCACAAAAAAGAAGACGCTTTTTAGATATTATGATAGGTCAATTAAGGCCAAATTATATTCATTTATTAAATATGTATAATAAAACATTAGAACAAAGAAATAATTATTTAAAACAGATAAAAGAAAATAATAAAATAGAAGAAATGCTGGATATATGGGATGAAAAGCTAGCAGAGTATGGAGAAAAAATATATATTT
>CATNCV010000136.1 GCA_950096965.1 uncultured Clostridiaceae bacterium
TATAAGTATGTTTAATTTCTTCATCTAAATAATCTAAAAATTCCATAAAAGAATTATAACATTTAGAGAAGAAAAATAAAAGGCACTAACTTAAATTAGTGCCAGCGTGGCGAAGCCACTTTTGTTCATTACAGAAAAGGTAGGTGAATTAATATATGTGAACGAAGAAAATAAAATTGGATATTATGCAGTAATACCTTCAACAATTTTATTTAATGAAGATTTAAAAGCAAATGAAAAATTACTATATGCAGTAATTACAATATTAGCAAATAAAGAAGGATATTGTTTTGCATCAAATACATATTTAGCAGAGTTATTTAATGCACAACCACATACAATATCAAATTGGATATCGCATCTTAATAAATTGAATTTTGTATGTGTAGAGATTATTAGAAATGATAAGAATGAAATTATACAAAGAAGAATTTATCCAAATGACACACCCTATACTGCAAAAATGACATACCCCTATTCGATAAAAAATACAGAGACTATGTCTCAAATAGGACAATATAATAATATAAATAATAAGATAGATAGATTCTTTAATTATATTATAAAAAAGGAAAAGCAAAATCCAGAGCAATTTACTAAAGATGAAGAAATTAATTTTTGGAACTTATTACAAAAATTAGAATTAGATTATACAGAAGATTTATTAAAAATATTTAGAGAAGAAAACATAGAAAAACTAAAGATAATTATATATGCTTTAAAAGAGTTATTTATAAGTAACAAAAGACTACTATTAACAAAAGCAAAAAGAGAAAATCTAATACTCCTTTATGATAATTGCAAAAGCAAAGAAATAGAATATAAAGGAACAATAAAAGAGATTAATAATTTTTTCGAGTATTATTATATAAGTTTAATTAGAGATTTAGAGAAAGTCTAAGTCTTTTATTTTTTACTAAAAAGTAGGAGGTAGCAGATGATACCAACATATAACATAGAAAATTTAACAGGAGGACTAGATATAATGTTTCAAAATGTTATGAGAATAGGATTTACAATAACAATTATTCTTTTAGCAATATGGATTATAGTTAGTCTATTAATATGGTTATTCGGAGCCAAAAAGAAATCTGAAAAAGCAATAAAGTTTGGAATAAAGAATTTTATAATATCTTTAGTCTTAATTATTATTATATTAGCAATACCAATATTGTTTAATATGTTTTAAATTTAACTGAAGAAAGTGATATATACCATAGCCAAAATGAAATAAAAACTAGGAGGTTATGAGATATGAAAAAAATCAAAAAAGAAAAATTAAAAAGAATATACTACAAAATGAAAAACAAAATTTGGATACTACCAACAACTTTAATGTTATTACCAGCAAAAGCATTTGCAACTCAAGGTAGTATTAGTACAGCAGAAGTTAATCAAGCAACAGAAAATATAAAAAATGCTGTAATTAAGTTAGCAATGCCAATAGGGGGAATTTTAGTATTTGTAAGTATTGTAATTATTGCACTAAAAATGATAGTGAATTCAAACAATGCTAATAAAAGAAGCGAATCAATAGGTGCATTAGCTTGGGTATGTGCAGGAACAATGTTATTAGGATTATCTTTAATAGTTTCTGGAATTATATTAAGCATAGCAACTAATGGTGGTGGAGCATTGATTACAGGTGGAAGTGCAAATGGATAGGAGGTAGACAATATGAGTTTATACAAAGTACCATTTGATTTTAAACATGAGGAAAAAGTATTTGGTGGTTATTTATCATTAAGACAGATGTTATATATGATTGCAAGTGTTATATCAGTAGGAATATTATTTATTCATATACCGATAATGGCTAAAACAATTATATTTTTAAGTATTGTTGCAATGTTTATGACATTTGCTTTCTTAAAGATAGGAAATATATATGCAGATAAATACTTTTTTAATATTCTAAAATACGTATGTAGAAAGAAAATTTTTATATTTGAAAGGTAGGAAAAAAATGATAATTGCATTTATCTTTATATTAGCAGGAATTATCTTTATGATAGGAACTCTAATATATACAAGAAAGAAAAACAATTTACAAGAAGTTAATCCCATAGATAAATCAAATATAAAAAAGGGCAAGAAGAAACTTAGTAATTTATGGGGAATTGATGGATTTAATAATCAAGTAATTACAATTAATAAAAATCAACATTCTATTATAGTCGAATTAGAAAGCATAGAATATAGTTTATTACATGATGGAGAAAAGGCAAATGTAGATAGAGAATTAATTAGTATATCACAAATGCTTAAATTTCCAATTCAGTTTTTAGAAATAAAGAAACAAATTGAACTTGGAGATATGTTAGAAGAAATAAAATTAAATACAATGAATGCAAATGCTAATGTAAAAGAATATGCTAATCAAATAGTAGCACATTTAGAACACTTACAAGAAGATCAAAATTTATTTGAAAGAAAAAACTATATGGTAATATCTTCTTTTAACAACAGAAAAATAGCTGAAATCGAATTAAAAGAATTTTATCAATTATTAAGATATCATTTGCTTAATATAAAAGTTAGTACAAGACTTTTAAATGATAGAGAGATTGTAGAACTGATATATGAGCAACTACATAAAGGGAATAACAATAAAGTAACAGAAATTGAACAGAAAGGAGGATTTGGACTATATGTTACAGCTAAAGAGAGAAAGAAAAATTAAACCATATAAGAAGAGAAAACGAGCAAAAGAAAATAAGATAAAGCTATATAAAAGAAGAAAGAAAGCTAAAGAAGAAAATTTCTTTAATAATCAACCTCAACTAATTTCATTACTTGCTCCAGAAGTAATACAAGAAAAGAAAGACTATATTTATATGGGAGATGACAAATATGCTAGGATTTTTACATTAATGTTTTATCCTAACTATATAGGAATTGGCTGGTTAGATGATATTTTAAATACAATAGGAGATGTTGATATTTCGACACAAGTACAAGTTTCAGATGAAAGAAATGTAATAAAATACTTAACACATAAAGTAACAAAATTGCAGTCAGATTACCTTTTATTTGAAAAGCAAGGCAATATTGAAGAACTACATAGGCTTGAAGAGAATATACAAGCATTTGAAGAAATGAGAAGAAACATACAGATAAATAATGATAAACTATTCTTTATAAAAATTACTTTAAGAGTAAATGCGAAAAGTCTTGAAGAATTAAATGAAAAAAGTAAGCTGTTAAGAGATGAATTTGCAAATAAATCATGTGAAGTAAGACCATTATATTTTAAACAACTAGATGCACTAAAAGAAACATTACCACTAAACAATAATATTATTAGTGATAATAATAGAAATATGACAACAGCAGGATTAGCAGCAATGTTTCCAATAGCAAGAACAAAATCTAGTGTGAAAGATGGAATCTATTTAGGAAGAGATTTGTTTACAGGACTTCCAATGAATTTAGAAACATTTACTGATGGATTAGCAAATGCAAATATTGCAATATTTGGAGTACCAGGAGCAGGAAAATCTGTAACAGTTAAAACTATAATAGGAAGAACAGCATTAATTAATAGAAGATCATCTATATTAGATATTGAAGGAGAATATGTGGCTCAAACAGAAAAGCTAGGTGGAAGAATTATAAAAATCAGACAAGCAATACCAGTAGGCATAAATTTATTTGATATTGATATAGATGAAGATAATGGCTTTATAGATATAGATAGCAAAATAACAGAAATTAGAGCTATTATGAATGGAATTATAAATAAATATGAAAATAGAACATTAAAACCAAATGAAATAGCAGATATAGAACAGGCTGTAAGAGAAGTATATAGAGAAAAAGAAATAACAAAAGATAAAAATTCAATTTATGAAAAACAAGGTGGAAAGCATGAAGGAATAATTACATTTGGAAATATTAAAAAGAAAATGCCTACTCTAACAGTGGTGTTAGAATAGATATATGGACACATTTTATGAGAGAGTGTATAATAAATTATGTACACTAAACTGAAAGGAGTGTGTCAAAAATGGCAACAAAAAAGTATGATGAAGATTTTAAACAAATGAT
>CATNCV010000137.1 GCA_950096965.1 uncultured Clostridiaceae bacterium
TTTAAAAATGGAATAAATTTCATCTAAAGTTTTTTCATTTGTGTTTCCTTCTTTTAATAACCTTTCATATTCAATTTTTATATCATTTGCTATATCATCTTCATATAATTTTGGTCCCCATATTCCCATTATTACCTCCTACTGACCTGTCCAATATAAAGCTTCATTAGATACTACATTACCTAAATAGTTTAATGCCTGTCTTCCTGCTTGCATATATATCTCTATATTAATATTATTCGGACTTATTCCATTAATCTTATTTAATAAAGATCTTGTATTATATTCCACCATATATATTTGTTCTATTCCCCTTGCTTCTTTTCTTGTAAGTCCAGTTGCTATTATTTCAAACGTATGACCTGGTTTAGTTTTCTTATGATTTTCTTCTCTTGCCTTTGGATTAACAGTTCTTCCAACATAATCTATCTGCTTAGTTTCGTCATTGCGTAATCTATACACAGTATGACTTTTTTCATTTCTTTTTGCTTCTTGCTTTTTAGCATAATCTGTTATTGCTTCTATTGCTGTTGACGTAGCATATACTGTTGCTACTGTTGCTACCGTATATACTGCTGCTTGAAATGCTGCATATAATGCCATAGATATAGTTATTGCTAAATTTCCATCTGAATCAATCATATTAATAGGATTATTTTTACAGTATGCATAACCATTATGGCTATATGTTTTTCCTATTTCACCCATATAGTTATCGAAATTTAAAAATCTTCCCCATTCAGGATTATAGTATCTGGTTTGTAAATAATAAAATCCTGTCTCTGTATCATAACGATAGCTCCTATATCTATATGGATTTATTATTCCAATATTATTTTCATTTGTTATATTATTTCCATTTGCATCTTTTATACTTAATATTTTGCCCCAACTATCATATACATAACTAACAATTTGATTTAAGTTATTATCTAATATTCCTATTACATCATTTTGTGCATTCTTTATGTAATAATATTGAGTTCCATTATAATTTAATCCTAATATATTGTCATTTGAATCATATGTATAATAAATTATATTGTTACCAGTTTGCTCATAAATAACATTTGTTCCATCTAGATAATAATTTGTTACTTCATATCCATTTACTGTCTTTTGTGTTCTTATTCCATTTTCATTATATTTATAAGTTATTGACTGCTTGTTGTCCCAATCATTAAAATCTCTCAACTGTCTTCCATTTTGCCAAATTAATTCTTTTTCATTATACCATGTTGGATTTCCTATTTCATCATAGGTTATTAGTCTTCCATTATAACTTGTTAATTGGTCTTTATAATTTTGATTTTCATATTCATATGTAATTGTATTTGTAATAGTTTTATTAGCTAATGATTCATCTATTGTATATTCATATTCTTTTTTATTTAATATGTTTCCGTTGGAATCATATGTATATGTAATTGTTTTGTTTATTTGTTTATTATTTTCTCTTACCAACCTGTTTGATTGATCATAATAATAGTAATTTACTATATCTTCATCTATTTTTATAGTCTCTATATTTCCCATATTGTTATATGTATACTCTATAGCTTTATTATTACCATTTATTATTTTATTTATATATGTTGTAGTCTTGTTACTAGCAGTATCTACATATTGGTATATTGTTTCATATTTACCTGTTTGGTTTTCTATTATATTCTTTGAAATTCTAGATAAAGTATCGTTTTGTTTTTTCCAAATATTATTTGCGTCTATAATACTATTAAGTCTATTATATGAGTCAAAATTGTATTTAACATTTTTTTCATTATTATTAATACTATATTTTTTATTATTTATATTGTTATTTATATCATATCCATTTTGTATTGTAAATCCATTGCTATTAACTTGTTTTACTAGTCTTTGTGCTAGGTCATATGTAAAGTTTTTCGTATTATTATTAATATTATCTACTATTGTTTTTATATTTGAATCTGCATTATATGTATAAGTATATGAACCATTTGTTCCTTGTTTTTTAGTTATTCTATTAAATCTATCATATGTGTATAATATTGATTGATTATTACCAAATGTCTCTTGTGTTAAATTTCCATTATTATCTTCATAATTTTTAGTAATTATTGTTTCGTTTCCAATTTTTACTTGTTTAAGATTTCCAAAATCATCATATATAAATTCATATACTTCTGCACTTGTTCCAATTTTTTTTATCTTATCATTTTGGTATGTATATTCATTCTTTGTTAATATACTACCTTCTTGATCTTTTAGTTCTACTTTTGTTAATCTATCAAATTCATCATATGTATAAATTAATTGAGCTCCATTACTTAGTTTTTCGTTAGATAATGTACCTGTCAGATGATTATATGCATATTCAGTAGAATTTTCTAATTCATCTGTACTTTTGGTTTGATACTTCCCATTATCGCTATATTGAGCTGTAGATTCAATATGTACCCCAAAATCATTTCCTTCTACAAATCCTGCATCTTCTAAGTAAAATTTTTGTGCACTTGTGTCATTAGATGAGTACAGTTTAACGTCTACTCCTTCAGCTGTACTAGAATTGCTTATGTCAAAAGCATAATTCTCTTGTTTAGAACTAGGTTTTATACCAAATGTTCCATCTTCTCTTGCGACTATTTCCATGTCATCATCATCATAGCCTAACCTTTGTACTAATATTTTGGAGTTATTGTCAAAATAATTTTCCATTTGCATTGAAAGAGGTACCATAGTAGCAATAGAATAAATTCTATATGTTCGCCTATGCCTAAATATAAATTACTACATTTGGCTCTTATTCGATAATAATGATTATTAGTTTCTATTCTAAACATATTTGTATTTTCAAATATGAAAGTTTGATTGTCTAAATTATTTTTTGTATTTAATACTGTCTTTTCTCCATTATTGTTTGAGTTTTCTTTTATTGTCAAATATCTTCCATCATTAGATAAGTTAGTTTGCAATTGATATGTATTATTGCCAGTTCTATATATTTTCCACTTTCTTGTATCATCTGTATTATCATTTAGTTTAATTTCTTCTCCTTCTACATCATGATTAGCTGTTATTGTATATCCAGCTGAACTAGACAAATTACTAATTTTATATATGTTTTTGTTTAGAAATGTTTTTGATTTAAAGTTCTTTTTTCTACAATTTCACCTACTATTGGTACAGAACTATCATTTTTGATTTTTAATTCATTATTTTCTACTTGCGTATTTTGTGTACTTTGCGTTTGAATATTATCTACTTGTGTAATTGAATTTTGTAAATTTTCTTCTTCCTTATTATTGTTTGTGCTTTCTTCTTGTTCATTTTCTAATTCTGTTACTGAATTTTGCAAATTTTCTTCTTGTTTATTTTCTAATGTTGTTTCGTTATTTTCTGTATGTTTTGTTTCATAGTTTTCTACTGTTGTTGTACTATTTTCTAATGCTATATCTTGTTGAATGCCAAAAACTATTGCTGGAAAAAGTTGTAATATCATTATTGTTATTAATATAGTAGCTATAGTTTTCATTAATATTTTAGGTTTTATTTTGATATATTTCTCCATAATACCTAAGCCCCCTCTCTTTATATATTTATAATAGTTGTATATCATATATAAATAGATAACTAAATATAACATTTTTCTACTTTCTTCTACTTTTTTCCACTTTTTTTATTTCTGTATATTTCTATAATATTTTTTGCTAACAATCAGCTTATTTAGAATTTGCTATGTTATATAATTTAGTTAAGAAACATGTCTATCCTAATACAAATTAGAGGGTCGTTCGATAAATTCTCTATAGTAGTAATCCTTACTAATTAATAATGTACTTTTTTACACAAAAAACTACCCTTTCAATAGGTAGTTTTGATTAGCCTTATAAATGCTTCTTACTGGCAGGTACTTTAAGTCCCTCTTTTTGTAAAGAACAAAAGTGGCTTCGCCACGCTGGCACTAATTTAAGTTAGTGCCTTTTATTTTTCTTCTCTAAATGTTATAATTCTTTTATGGAATTTTTAGATTATTTAGATGAAGAAATTAAACATACTTA
>CATNCV010000138.1 GCA_950096965.1 uncultured Clostridiaceae bacterium
TTTACGAGTATAATGGTAATTAAATATCTTTAATTTTTTTGCCCTTTAATTAGGGTTATTTTTGTTGTCTATTTTTCTCTTTGCTTGAATAGTCAAAATCTGCGATTTTTCCTATTCAATAAAAAAAACTCTCAATAATTTGAGAGTGTGGTGTACCCGGAGGGATTCGAACCCCCGATCTCAAGGTTCGTAGCCTTGCATTCTATCCAACTAAACTACGGGTACAATAACAATAAAAAAAGATGAGTATATTTTTTTATATGCTCATCTTTTTGTGGTCGAGGTGACAGGGATCGAACCTGCGACCTCATGGTCCCAAACCACGCGCGCTACCAACTGCGCTACACCTCGATTAAGCACTTTTAACAAATGCTTATATATAATAACATATTTTTATTTTAATTTCAATAGTTTTTTATAAATTTTTTAAATTTGCATTTTTCGTGGTTTTATGTTAAATTTTATTATGAATGTATTAACCAATAATTTCGTATTTTAATATGGATGGGAGGTATAATATGGAAAATGTCTTAATTTACGAAGCAACTTATCGGATGCAAAATGTATTTGCTGAAGGCTTTATTATTTTAACAAGTCAGTATGTTGAAGGAATATTTGCTAATGATTACCTGGCAATATATTCTGAAGTCAATAAAATTATAACTGTAACTTTAAGAACTTTGGTATTTGAATTAGCCCAATATCCTATATTCAAAATGAATTATATTAGTCATCAATTTTCTGCAACTGGGGATTTTTTATGTCCTGGAGAAGAATATGTTTTCTTTTCTACTATTAATTTAGATGACTTAAATTTAAGCATTTCAGAAAATACTGTAGAAGGAGAAAAAGCAGATTCTATATTAAAGCAACTTTTAAAGTTACGAGAAACTTCCCAAATATAATAAAAATAGCCCAACTCATAATTTTGAGATGGGTTATTTTTATTAGTTTATATCAAAAACTTCTAAGTCTTTTATAGCAGGATTGTATATATTCTTTCCTTGATAGTTAAATCTAGAACCATGGCAAGGACAGTCCCATGTTTTATCTAAATTATTCCAGGAAAGTTCACAACCTAAATGTGTGCAATACGGCTTTATAGCATATATATTTCCTTCTTTGTCTTTGTATACTCCTATTTTTTCTTTATCTATTTCAATTATTTTTCCTTCATCTTTTTTTACATTTTCTAAATGTTCATCATTTTTTCTTAATCTATTAATTACTAAAGAATTTCCTACTTCCTTAACCATATTTGTTAGCTCTTCATAATTTTTTATTGGTTTTAATCTTTTAGAATTGAAAACTTCCTCATATTTATTATCTTTTCCTAAAATTTTATCAGTTATAATATTTGCTGCTACATTTGATGACGTCATTCCCCATTTTTTATATCCTGTTCCTACAAATATATTAGGCATTAAATTAGAAAACTCCCCAATATATGGTATTTTATCTAAAGGTATACAATCCTCTGTATTCCACCTAAATAAAACTTTACAATCAGGATATAAATCTTTTGCAACTTTTTCTAAATTTTTATATGCATTTTCTAAATCAATTTTTGCTCCTGTTTTATGCTTCATTCCCCCTACTAATAATATTCTTTTTCCATTATATATTGCTGTCCTTAAAGATATACTCGGTTCTTCACTGTTAATATACATACCATTAAAAAGTTCTTTATTAGTTTCTACTGCAATTAAATATGATGTCTCTTGATACATTTTCATGAAATAAAATCCTGGAAAATTTACTATTGGATAATGTGAGGCTATAATAACAAATTTAGCATTAACACTTGAATTTTCTGTCTTTATAATATATTTATCATCATCTTTTTTTACATCAATAACTTTTGAATTTTCATATATAACTCCTCCATTTTTTGTTACTATTGCATCTGCTAAACCTAACATGTATTTATAACTATTAAATTGTGCTTGTTTTTGAAACTTTATTGCTGCTAAAATAGGCTTTTGTATATTTATTCTTTTATTTTCTTTTCCTATTATTTCATCTTTTACTTCATTATTTTTTTGTACTTTAATAGGAATATCTATTTTATCTATAAGTTCACTATTTAAACCTAATAATTTAACTGCTTCTAATTCCTTTTTTATTTTTATAACTTCATCTTCTTTTTGTGTAAAAATATAATTATCTTGCCACTCAAAATCACAATCTATATTTTCTTCTTTTATTATATTCGCAATATTATATATTGCTTGTTCATTAGCATCTAAATATTGCTTGGCCATATCCTTTCCTAATGAATTTATTAAATAATCATAAAACAACCCATGCTCACTAGTAATTTTTCCTGTAGTATTTCCGGCTTGTGTGGCTTCCTATATAACTCTTTTCTAGAACAACTACCTTTTTACCGTGCTTTACTCAAATAATATGCACTAGTAAGACCAGTTAGTCCTCCACCTATTATACATACATCACAATTTACATTTCCTTCTAAACTTTTATATCTTTTTGCTTTTCCTTGCATACTTGCAATCCATAATGAATTATCCATATTTTTAAATTTCCTTTCTAATAGTTCCCATTAGGGACGTTTCCTTTTGGGGTATCTGTCACTTTTGGGAAACATATATTTTAAATCACTCAAATAATACTTTTGTAATATTTATAAATATTTTATCAATTTTTTTATAAAATACCTATTTATACAAAAATAATTTTATTCCCAAAAGGGACAGATACCTCAAAAGGGACAGATACCCCAAAAGGAAACGTCCCCAATTGGACTATTTTACCCCTAACTTTACTCGTATTTGTATTTCTCTTTTATTTCGATATATACTTAAATTTACTTCATCCCCAGGTGATTTAGTATAAATGTAACTTCTCAAATCACTCATTTTACTTAACTCTAGATTATCTATTTTTGTTATTACATCTCCTACTTTTAATCCTGTCTTTGCTGCTGGCGAGTCTAGTGATATCTGAGCTATATATATTCCTCTTTGAATTTCTATTTTTTCATCTATATATGGAATTATTTCTTTGTCATATGCAAATATTCCTAAGCTTGCTTCTTCAAATTTTTCTTCTTTCATATATCTCTCTATTATTGGTTTTACTATATTTATTGGTACTGCAAATCCTATTCCTTCCGCTGATTCTATTTTTACGCTGTTTATCCCTATTATTTTTCCATCTGGGTTTATTAATGGTCCTCCACTATTTCCTGGATTTATGCCAGCGTCTGTTTGTATTAAATCTTCCATATACGTACTTTTTCCATTTTCATCTATTCTTACAGTTCTATTTATAGCACTTATAATTCCTGAGGTTACTGTTCTTTGAAATTGATAGCCTATAGGGTTTCCTATAGCATATACTATTTCTCCCACTCTTACATTATCAGAATCTCCCAAATTTGCATATGGTAAGTTTTTTACATTTATTTTTGATATTGATAAGTCTACTGTACTGTCTGACCATACAACTGAACCTGTATAAGTTTTTCCATTTTCTAAAGTTATATAGCAATTACTATATTTACTACCTGTTACATGTTCATTTGATAATATATATCCATTTTCTGATATGATAACTCCTGAACCTAAACCTAATGAACTAGTTCCATCTTTTAAAAATACTGTTGTCCCCGCATTTTTTATTTTTGATATCCCTACTACACATTGAGTTACATTTTCTACTACATCTGCTATTTGTTTGCTTTGTTCCTTTACTTCTTGAACAGTTTGTATTGTTCTTATAGCAGTACCATTTGAATCTGGTTCATATGTATTTATATTTATTCCTTCATACATTCTATATAGTAATATTGTTAATATAGATGTCAGTATTGTTATTGTCATTATAATAATTATATTTTTTAATTTGCTATTTCCATTCTTTTTGTATTTATACATATACTCACTCTCCTTTTACATTTTTA
>CATNCV010000139.1 GCA_950096965.1 uncultured Clostridiaceae bacterium
AAATATAGAAAACAATAATATAAAAAGTAATATACAAATTTGTGAAATACAAAATGAAGAAGAGAAGAAAAAAGAATATATGCTATTAAATTTAAGAAAGATAAAAGGAGTAGATATTCAGAAATTCAAAAATAATTTTGTGGATAATCCAATATATTTATACCATAAAGAATTAAAAAAATTAGTAAAACAAGAGTTGATAGAGGTAGATTTTAATAATATAAAACTTACCAATAAAGGGTTAGATTTGGCAAATCTTGTGTGGGAAGAATTTATATAAATGTTTTTTAACTAGATATGTTACAAAAATATTACTTAAATATTTCTTTTTGATTACAACAATAAAAAAACAGAATTAAATATTGTAATAATATCGAAAATGATATAAAATGCCACTAGGGGGTATTTTAAAATGAAATTAAAATTTTTGTACAAAGTAGCATTAATAATTGCTATATTAATATGTATATTGAAAACAAATACATATGCAACATCAGAGACTACAGATAAATCAAATGATAATAATACATCTAAAACTGTAATTTCTACTGAAGATGAAGGACAAACTAAACAAAATAAATCAACGAGCTCGTTATCAAATGAAGATGAAAATGTTCCAGTAACATCAGTATCTATAAATAAAAAAACGTTAGAATTACTAATTGGAAAAAAAGAAAAACTTATAGCTACTGTTATGCCAAATGATGCAACAACTAAAACTGTTAATTGGTCTAGTAGTGATACAAGTATAGCTACAGTAGATACACTAGGAAATGTAACTGCTATTAAAGAAGGTACAACAACAATTACTGCTACTGTAGAAGGAAAAAGTGAAACATGTAAATTAACTGTAAAAAAAGGAAATGAAGTAAAAGCAGACTTTACAAAGGCAAAGTTTGATTATAAATCAGCCAACTTAGGAAATTTAGAAATTACAATTTCAGACTACAAATTAGATACAACAAAAGAATATTATATGTATATTTCAAAAAATAAAAATGAAGACATAAACAAATATAAAAATGATATCAATATAATATCTAAAAATGAAGATGGAACTTTAAGAGCACTTTTCACAGGAAGTCAAGCAAGAAATATATTAGAAGTAGCAGGGAAAAATTATATGTATATTATAGAAAAGACTAAAGGAGAAAGTACATATAATGTTATAACAACAAAAGAGATGCCAAATATACAATTACCAAATGCTGGTTTAAGATTAGATATATTTTTATATGATCCTAAAGATACAGTTGTTGTAAATTCAATTAATATGAGTGCAGATAGGAAAATAGAATATAAAATAGGAAAAATTACTTCAAATGATATATTAAAATCATTTAAAAATGATTCTTCAAGTGTGGCTTTTAACAATTTATTAAAATATGCTAAAAGTGCAAATTACATGGCAACTGGAACTGTTACTTTAGAAGGGTTGAATTACAACATAGCAAATAAACTAAACATCGAAGATGGTGCTTACTATTTTGTATATATGATAGTAGAAAATGAAAATGGTAAATATATAGATATAGAAGATGTGGCAATTTATGAAGAATGTAATATGAAAGAAGGAAACGCATTAGTACATTTTGACTTTGCCGATATAAGAATAGAAGAGAACAAAGATGATATAAAAGACGATGGAAAAGATGATACTACAGTAGCTCCTGATAATAAGCTACCTCAAACAGGAATTTCATATACTATAATAATTCCAATTGTGATATTAACTACTAGTGGATTAATATATTATACAAAATATAAAAAGTATAGAATTATAAAATAAGAAATATAAAATAATAAAAAATTAGTACTGAGTATTGTGAGGTACTAATTTTTTTATTATATACTTACATAGAAAACGAAGTGATAAAATAATAGTAAAAATGTAAAATAAGCAAATGAAATTATAAAATTACAAAATATAAAATTGTAAATAACTGTAAAAGAAAATTTAGGAAATGGTAAAATATTACAAAAATATTACAAAAAAAATGTTTTTTTGATTACGAAAAAAGAAAAATATTGAAATAAGAAAAATAATGCTATAAAATATAGAAATAAGGAATTTTTTAGATAATACTGCTAAAAAAACAAAAAATGCCTTAAAATAATAGGAGGGGAAAATGAAAAAAGAATTGAAAAAATTTTTAGCTTTTTGTTTTATATTATTTATTGCTGTTAGTACATTTTCTAATGTATATGCAAGTGATTTAAAAACTTCATTAAATATAATTCAAAAAGAGAGTGAAACAAAATATTTAGATAAGGAACAGGGATATATTTCAAAAACAATAGTTAATTCAAATACAAATACAGGAGAAGTAACTATTGAATTAAAAGTATCTAATACAAAAAAGCAAATAGAAGAAATAACAAAATATGAAAATACAGAAATTTATATTATGGTTTCTGAAAATATTGTAAAAGAAGCAGAAACGCTACAAAGATATGCGGATAATATCGAGAAATTGGCAGGTAATATTCTAAAAATAAATTCAAAAACAAAGATTGGAATTATAGGAATAACAGGAACTATTAGAGAAACAACAGAACAAGAAGATGGTAAGGTAGTTTGGGGCGAAAATGACGAAGGAGAAGTAGCAGGTAGCTCTTCGAATGCTGAAGTAGTAGTTAAATTAACTGATAATGTAGACACAATAATAAAAGGAATAAAAAGTATGAACTCATCTAAGATTGAATATCGTACTAATTTGCAAGCAGCCATCAAATTAGCAAATCAAAGTTGGTCCAATAATACAAATAAAATTTTAATTTCATTATATGATAACGTGCCCAATATAGCTATAGGAGTAAAAGGTCATGCTTCTTATGGAAGCTGGAATTCACCATATAAAACTCCAGAAGAAGCAATAAAAGGAAAACATGAGGAAATTGCTACATATACAAAAAATGAAATATTATCATTAAAAAATTCTAATGTATCATTTTTCGTTTTAAGACCAGATGATACAAGTTATGATGAAACTTGGTATAGTACAACTACTGGTGAAAAAATATTAGACTTTGATGGAAGCCCATATGTTCAAAAATTATATGGAACAATAGGTTCACCAACTTATGGAAAAATGTATAGTTTTAATGATGATAGTATAAACAACATTATAACTGAAAGTATCTATCAAGATGTAAAAGAAGTTATACAACAAGATATTAAGAATGTAAAAATAGAAGATTATTTTCCAAAAGATATAATTGATAATTTTGATTTTTCTTATGTAGGAACTCCAAGCATTGGAAATGTGACAGATGGTATAGATAAAGAAACAAGAAGTATTACATGGAATATTGAAAATTTAAAGGGTAATGAAGTTGCAACATTAAAATATAACTTGAAAATTAAAGACATGAACAATAAAAATCTTTTAAATAAAACAATTCCAACAAATGAGAAAGTAGTATTAATATATAATGATATAGAAAATGAAAAATATACAGTTACATTAGAAAGTAGTCCTAAAATTCAGCTATCAGAAGTAAAAGAACCAATTAAAGATAATAATGATGATGATTCAACAGTAGCAAAAGGTGAATTACCACAAACTGGTGTTGGAATAGGCTTGGTTAGTGCAATTATTATACTATGCAGTATATCTATTATATGGTACTTTAGATGCAATAAAATGAAAGAGATATAGAATTAAGCTATAAAAAAGAAAATAATATTTTAATAAAAATGGAAATTGTATATTATAATAATTATTTATA
>CATNCV010000140.1 GCA_950096965.1 uncultured Clostridiaceae bacterium
TATCATTTGTTTAAAATCTTCATCATACTTTTTTGTTGCCATTTTTGACACACTCCTTTCAGTTTAGTGTACATAATTTATTATACACTCTCTCATAAAATGTGTCCATATATCTATTCTAACACCAGTTTCTAGCTTTTCTCTAGCTGCACTTTGTGTATAATTCTCTTTTGCTTGTTTTGCTCTATTAAATATTCCATTTTGACCTAAACTTAAGTTTATTGTAATGCCTGCTAATATTAGTAATAATACTATTGTAATAACTAGGGTTATTAACGTTATTCCATAAGAATAGTCTTTTTCATGACTGTACAATTTATTTAAATTTATAACTTTTAGTAATTTTCTATTTTGTATATTTTTCATTTGTTTCTCCATTCTATTTGTATTATTCACACTTTCATAAAATTTATAAATTTCTGCCATATAATTTTCGAAGAAATTTAATTGTGATATTAATTAAAATTATACTGGATATATAGCCAGTGGTCAAGTGGAACTAATATATAATTAATTATTTTATTATACCTTTAATAACCTATTATAAAACTAATACTAAAAAATCTAACTCACTGTTTTATTAAAAATAGATACAAAAATAGAGTACATTAAACCAATATAGATAAAATATACTCTATTTTTATTATCTATTTATAATACTAATTTAGAATATCATTAAATTCTTAATTATATGTTAAAATAGGATTTATTTTATTTTAAATATGTACGATTTTCAATATAGTATTTATATTACTACCTTAACTAATTCGTTTTTTCTTTCTTTATTTGGTATATATTCAATAATTTCTGATATAGTACAATTTAAATAATCACATAATCGGGCAATTACAAATATATCAAATCTAACTATATCTCCTGACATTAGTCTTTTTATTACTTTAAAGTCTGTTCCAGTTTCCCTCATTAATTTATTTATACTTATATTCCTTTGTTTTAAGATGTCTTCTAACCTAAATATATATTCACCTTTTTCAACTTTTAAATTAACCATAATATTCTCCTAAATAATTATTTGTCAATTATATATTTTTCATTGACTACTTGACTATTGGTTATATAGCCAGTATAATTTTAATTAATATATTAATTAAATTTTACGAAAGCTATTTTATGAAATTATAAATTTTATAAAAATGTTAATAATAGAAATAGAATGGAGAAACAAATGAAAAATATACAAAATAGAAAATTACTAAAAGTTATAAATTTAAATAAATTGTGCAAGCATGGAAAAGACTATTCTTATGGAATAACGTTAATAACCCTAGTTATTACAATAGTGTTATTACTAATATTAGCAGGAATTACAATAAACTTAAGTTTAGGTCAAAATGGAATATTTAATAGAGCACAACAAGCAAAAGAGAATTATTCACAAAGTGCAGCTAGAGAAAAGCTAGAAACAGTATTGATGGAAGCAGCAATAGAGAAAGAAACAAACCGTTCTTATAATAACCATGAATTTTTAGATAATATGCTAAAAGAAAAAGGAATAACAGTAAATGAAAATAGTGTAATAGTGGATAATTATAGTTTTGTAATAGATAGAGATAAATTAGAAATAGTAACTAGCAACGGAGAAGTTTTAATAAAATTAGGAAAAGAAATACAAAAATACAAGGGTAAAAATGCTAATAACAAATATGAAGTAGAAATATTACTAAAAATAGAATCAAATAAGGAATTGCAAAGTATAAAAATAGAAAAAGCTGATGGAACTCAAATTCAAGTAAGCTTAGCAGAATTAAAAGAAGGAAAAAATATAACAATAGAATTAGATGAAGAATATGAAGTAACATGTGTAACAAGTGATGGGCAAATACAAGCTAGAAAATTATTTGAAAGCTCTGAAGAAACAATAAGAACTGCAGAAGAATTATCAGAGTTCAGAGATAAAGTAAATAGCGGTTTAACATATGAAGGTAAAACTATAAAGTTAAGTAATGATATAGATTTATCGGGTGTATGTGGCAAAAATATAAATGGAAAAGAGGAAATTTGGAATCCAATTGGCTATTGGATTAGTTATGATGATTTCTCTGCTTTTTGTGGAACATTTAATGGTCAATATAATACTATTAAAAATCTATATATAAATATAGACGAAAATAATATTGAAAGATATATTAATGAAAATGTTTTACATGAATATAACTATTTTGGATTATTTTCATATACTTTAGGAAAAATAGAAAATGTAACTATGGAAAACGTATATATATATGTTGATCTATCTAATTCTTCAGGTGCTAATTCTTACTCTCAATATATAGGTTCAATAGTCGCAAGTGCCGAACATGGAGAAATTAAAAATGTAGGCATAAAATCAGGAAGTATAACTAGTATAAATACTGCACAATCTAGTGCAACAAATAGAGTTCAATTTGTAGGTGGTTTGGTTGGCGAGGCTTATAATAGTAATATATATAATAGTTATAATAATGCTCATATATCTGTTACAAACTTTGAACATGATTCTTTTGATATAGCTACCAGAAATATGGTAGGAGGAATAGCAGGAAGATTAGATAATAACTCACATATAAAAAATTGTTATAATATAGAAAACATAGAGGGTAACAATGCTCTTGTTAACTATATAGGAGGAATAGCTGGATTACTTGTTACTAGCACAATAGAAAATAGTTATAATTGTGGAAAAATATTAGGAACAAATTCAAATACTACATGGAATTGCCTAGGAGGTATTGTTGGTAGAAATGGTAATTCGACTTCTTTATCTAACAAAGGAACAATAATAAATTCATATCGTACTGGTGCATCAGCTGCTTGTTCATTTTATGAATATAATATTAATAATCCTAAAAATGATGGAAGAGTAACATATTCTGCATTACAAGGATATAGCTTACAATTAGGAGACGCTTTTACAAATGATGTTCAAAATACTGATGGAAGTTATAAATACAATTATGGACTACCTACCTTAAAATGGCAAATACCAGAAAATAGATAGAATAGAGTCAAAGGGGAGTCAAAGGGGACGGAGATTTTTGGCTACTTTTACTAAAATTATACTTTTTAATGTAAACTCATAAATTTTTTTAGTTTTAATAAAAGTAGCCAAAAATCTCCGTCCCCTTTGACTCCCCTTTGATTCCCTTTGATTCCCTTTGACTATTGTTTTTTCTATTATATTATGCTATTATTTAATTACATTTTTTTTGTTTAATGAAAAGAGGTATAGTATGAAAAAACTGGATATAGATTTTTATAATTCAACTAATTTAAAATCTTACAACTTAGATGCTGTTATGAAATATCAGCTTTCTATGTTGGATAGAATGGATGTTTTTACTAGAAGGCATAGTGAAAATGTTGCAAACTTAGTTTGTAGAATATGTGAGTACTTACATTGTAGTAAAGTTTTTACAATTCATGCAACAATATGTGCATATTTACATGATGTTGGTAAGCTTTTTATTCCACCAGAAATTTTAAATAAACCTGGAAAATTAACTGAAGAAGAATATTCTACAATGAAAAAGCATACTACATTTGGTTATGATATGTGTATGAAAGACTTGAAGCTTAGACCTTATTCAGAAGGTGCATTATATCACCATGAGGCATTAAATGGTTCTGGCTATCCTCAGGGATTGACTAAA
>CATNCV010000141.1 GCA_950096965.1 uncultured Clostridiaceae bacterium
GTTTTATAGAGGTAAATATGTTACTGTCTATATAAATAAAAACAAAGAAGGAAAAAATAAAATAGGAATAGCAATTAGTAAAAAAATAGGAAAAGCTAATAAAAGAAATAGATTAAAAAGGCTAATAAGAGAAAGTTACCGCTTGCAAAAAGATAATTTAAAAAAAGGTTATAATATTGTTTTTATATGGAACAAGCAAGCAAATATATTAAATAATACTTATAAAAATGTAAGTGAAGATATAATAAAATTATTTAATAAAGCAGGAATAATAAATGAAGAAAATACTAATTTTTTTAATTAAAATATATAAAAAAACGTTATCTCCAATTTTAGATTTTTTAGGAATAAAATGTAAATATTATCCAACATGCTCAGAATATACTATGCAAGCAATAGAAAAATATGGTGTAATAAAGGGATGTTTACTAGGAATAAAAAGAATTTTAAAGTGCAATCCATTCAGCAAGGGTGGATATGATCCTTTAAAATAAGTTTGAAAGGAATGGAATAAATGGGATTTATATCTGAATTATTTGGTTACGTATTAAATGCTTTATATAATTTAATTAGTAATTATGGTATTGCAATTATAATTTTTTCAGTTTTATTAAGGTTAATATTAATACCAATAACAATAAAACAACAAAAAACAATGAAAAAGTCTAACGAAATGCAACAAGAAATGAAAAATATTCAAGCAAAATATAAAAACAATCCAGAAAAATTAAATCAAGAAACTATGGAGTTATATAAAAGGGAAGGGTTAAGTCCTTTTAGTGGATGTTTTACAGCTATTTTGCAATTACTTATAATACTCTCTGTATTTTGGCTTGTAAGTCAACCTCTTACATATATGAAAAGAGTACAAAATTCGGAAATATATAAAGAATATAAAACAGCAGTAGAAGCAGATACTTCTAAGTCTTCATATAAAGAAATAGCAATAATAAATAAGGCAACAGAAGACTATCAAAATATAGTAAATGAACTACAAAATGAAAATGTAGAAAATAGGGAAGAATTAGAAAATAAAAAAGCACAGTTAGAAGAATTAAGAATAAATATGGAATTTTTAGGGCTTGATTTAAGTAAAGTTCCTACACAAAGTTTAAATGATTGGAAAGTATATATAATTCCAGTGTTATATGTAATAACATCATTCATATCAATTAGAATAACAACAAAAACACAAATGTCTAAGTCTAAAAATGAAGAAGAAAAAGCACCAGAATTAGAAAGTATGGAACAAATGAATAAATCAATGTCATATATGATGCCAATAATGTCAATATCAATAGCAGTAATCGCTCCATTAGGTTTAGCGTTATATTGGTTAGTAAGTAATATATTAATGATTGTTGAAAGATTAGTAATAAATAAATTTATGAGCTCTAAGGAGGAAAAAGAAAATGCCTAATAGTATTATTTCAGAAGGTAAAACAACAACTGAAGCAGTTGAAAATGGTTTAAAAATATTAAAAGTATCTAAAGATAAAGTAGAAATAAAAGTATTAGAAAATGAAAATAAAAAAAGTTTTTTTAGTATATTAACACCTAGAGTAGTAAAAGTAGAACTTACAGTAAAAGAAAATTCTAAAAAAGAAGAAAAAAGAGCAGAACCAGTTAATAAACAATATAATTCAAATTTAACTGAAATAGAAGTAGCTAAAAAAGATATTGAAGAGTTTTTAAAACAATTTATTAGTAAAGTAAATAGTGAAATAACATACAATATAAAAATAGAAGATAATACAATAGTAGTAAATATTGATGGTAACTCTTATGGAAATTTAATAGGATATAGAGGAGAAACATTAAATGCAATGCAAACTATATTATCTTCAATAGCTAATAAAAAAGTAAACGATAGAATAAAACTTATATTAGATATAGGAAACTATAGGGAAAAAAGAGAAAAAAGCTTAGAGGAACTAGCAGAAAAAGTTTCAAAAACAGTATTAAGAAATGGAAAAAATATAACATTAGAACCAATGACTGCTTTTGAAAGAAAAATAATTCATAGCAAATTACAAGAAAACCCAAGGATAGAGACATATAGTATAGGAGAAGGAGATAGTAGGAGAGTTGTAATTGCTAAAAAGTAATTAAATATTAAAAATCGGAAGTCAAAGTGAAGATTTTAGTAAATAAAAGGCATTTTAATATGCTTTAATACTAATTTTTGCTTTGATTTTTTTGTGAATAAAAATATATAGATGTAGGGGGCGTCGCCTTTGGAGACCCGCTTTTCGAAGAAACTACTATTAAAGTCCGCTCCCAGCAAGTAATATATTTTATTTTTTCCATTTCGCCCTCCATGACAAGGGGTATTCCCCCGCCTCAAAGGGCTGTCGGGACTTCATTACAAAAATAAAATATATTACTTACTTCGCGCTAGTGTAGAAATAATAATTATGAATAGTAACTAATAATTAAAAAATATAAGAAAATTAAATAAAAATCTTGAAATTTTATATATATAATAAAAAATCCAAATATAGTAAACATAAATATTGATAATATATAATAAATATATTATAATATAAAAGAAAATAAACTTAGAAATAAGAAGTTGAAAAGATACTACGAAGAAATTACTAAAATCCAACTTCCAAAAAGAAAGGAATAAAAAAATGGAAACAATCGCAGCAATTTCTACGGCTACAGGCAATGGAGGAATTGGAATAATTAGAATGAGTGGAGAAAATTGTTTTAATATTTTAGAAAAAATATTTAAAACAAGTAAAAATAATAAAATAAATATCGAAAAAATAAAAGGTTATACAATTCAGTATGGCTATATTATAGATAATAAAACAAATGAAATAATAGATGAAGTTTTAGTTTCATTTTTTAGAAATCCTAAAAGTTATACAAGAGAAAATATGTGTGAAATCAATTCTCATGGGGGAATGGTTGTAGAAAAAAGAATATTAGAAGAATGTTTGAAAAATGGAGCAATACTAGCAGAGCCAGGAGAATTTACTAAAAGGGCATTCTTGAATGGCAGAATAGACTTATCTCAAGCTGAATCTATTATAGATATAATTAATAGTAAAACAGAAAAAGAAGCAAAAGCTTCTATAAATCAGTTACAAGGTTATTTATCTGAAAATATAGGGAAAATAAGACATGAACTATTAGATATAATGGCAGATATTGAAGCTTCAATTGATTACCCAGAATATGATATAGAAGAAGTTACAAACAGTAAGGCTATCAAATTATTGGAAAATGTAAAAAGTAAATTAAAAATATTAGAAGAAAGTTTTAATAGTGGAAAAGTACTAAAAGAAGGAATAAAAACAGCAATAATAGGAAGACCAAATGCAGGGAAATCTTCTCTATTAAATACTATATTAAAAGAAGAGAGAGCTATAGTTAGTGATATAGAAGGGACTACAAGAGATACGATAGAAGAATTAGTAACAATTAAAGGAATCCCTTTAAAAATAATAGATACAGCAGGAATAAGAAAAACTTCTGATAAAATAGAAGAGATAGGTGTAGAAAAGGCATTAAAAGTTGCAGAAGATGCAGATTTAATATTAGCAATAATAGATAATACTAAAGAGTTAAATGAGGAAGATTTAAAAATATTAAATTTAGTAAAAAATAAAAATGCAATTATATTATTAAATAAA
>CATNCV010000142.1 GCA_950096965.1 uncultured Clostridiaceae bacterium
TTCATATTTCTCTAATAATTTCTCTAATTTCTTAATAATTTCTATACGTTCAATATTATCTAAATTCATTTTCTTTATATATATCCATTCAAAAACTTCTGCGATAACTTGATATAAGTTATCTAGATTTAATGTTTCTATATCTTGTATTGATATATTTATGTTTGTATCAAAATAAAATTCTTCTCTTTCTTCTATTGCATTTTTTATTGATTGTAAATCATAAATAGAATTTTTAAATAATTCTACAGTATATTTTTTAAATTCTTCCAAAGTCAATTTTCTTTTATTTTCTTCTATATTTGTTTTTAAATATAAGCATATATTAAAGTTTCTTATACTAAAATATAGTGAATTTATAATATTTTTCTTATTAACATTTTCTTTATTTTTTGCCCATACAAAACCGATCACATCACGAATAATATCATACGCTTTATATGGATAATAATAAACAATATCCATCAAATAATCTACCATAATTTTATACTCCAAATCCTATTCTTCTTTTATTTTCTACATTTTTAATTTTATCTACCACATTTTTTATGTCTTGTGGTGTTATTGTATATAAATCAACACAACCCTTTTCTTTGATTCGCACAGCTTGTTCAAATTTTATCTTTTCTACTAGATTTCGTACTAAACGTCCATTTGCAAAATTCTCCTTTTTTAATTTCACTTCGTTTTCAAAATAGTTGGTTACAATTTCTTTACAACCTTTTTCTAATTTAAGAAAATCTTCTTTAATTTGTTTTAAAAATATTTCATATAATTCTTCTACATTATAATCTGGAAAATCTATAAAAAATTGTATTCTGCTTTTTAAACCTGGATTTGCGTTTATCAGTCTTTCCATTTCTTCTGGATAACCTGTTAATATAACACACAAATCTTCTCTATAATCTTCCATTTCTTTAATTAATGTTGCTATACACTCATATCCATAGTCATTCCTTCGTCCATCTGGACCTTGTATTAGTGAATATGCTTCATCTATAAACAAAACACCACCTATTGCTTGTTGTATAACCTTTTTTGTTTTTGGTGCTGTATGTCCTACATATTCACCAATCAAATCTTCTCGACTTGCTTCTACAAAAATTCTTTCAGTTCTTAATACATTATTTTCTGCAAATATATCGCCAATTATTCTTGCCACTGTTGATTTTCCTGTGCCAGGATTTCCACACATACACATGTGTAGCATAGTCATCCCTTCTCCACCTCGTTCTCTGTCTACTTCAACATAACTCAATATTTTCCTTATTTGTTCTTTTACATCAGTTAATCCAATTAAAGAATTTAATTTACGTAATCCATATTGTGAATTTTTATCTGTTTCGGGATTATCCCATTTAAACAAAAAATCGTCTGCCTCAAAACAATCTGTATTTATTTCTTCTAATTTTTGTTTATTTGCTTTAATACAAGCTCCAATAAGTGTTTTATCTATTTCTATCATTGAATCTTTTGCAATAGATTTTATTATCCAATCTTCTAAATTTATTTTTAATCCATTTTGTTTTGCTACACTTTTTATATATTGCATCTTTTCTTCTAGTGTAGGATCTATTATATTTAGTTCCCAATAAAAGTTTCTTTGTAACATCTCTAGTGTGTTATCTTTATCTCTTTTTGACATTAATTTTGAATCTTTTATGATAACAACAAATATACAAGTTGGATTATTTTTAATGATTCTTTCTAATTTTCTATCTACTCTATTTTCATCATCTATAATATAAAGTCTATTTTTCTCTAATTCGATATTTTTTAAGGTATATAAGTCATTAATAATTGTTATGTTGTCATCTTCTATTATGTTTTCTTTTATTAATATTTTACTAATTATCTCTACTTCTTTTTCGTAATCTTTAGAAGTGTTATCACAGAATAGTATAATATTATTATTTCCTATATTTATCTTGTTTTCTTTTTTTATTCTAATATATTCTACATATTCTTTTAGTTTCTTTCTAAAAAAAGTTACACCATAACACTTATCTAAACTTTCTAAAATATCTTCTGTAGTTTCCTCTTTTATTCTTATACTCTTTTTTTCTAAATTTTCCATTTTTATTCCAATTCCTTTCACAATTACAATAGATTTTCTATATTAGAAAAAATCCTATCTACATTATTAGTATATAGGATTTTTTATTGATTGTAAAACGTATTGGTCATATTATGTATTTGTATTTTTTTATTCTATATTATCCTCTTTCAAATATTTATTTGCATAATGATTTAATTGGTTATCTATCATCGCATCTTTAAGCAATACATTTAATTTTATAGAAATACTTGAATCACTAAAATTTCTACGCATATAATGAACCCTTTCATCTGGGTTAACCTTTTTATTCGCTGAACTATATATTTCATATCTATTTAATTCCTTCATATCACTATCAAATAAACATATTTCATCAATTTCAGTTCCGCTATCTAGATAGAACAGACTACTAATTTTTCTTTGTTCTTCTATTGGCAATACATAACCATCCTTATCTGGATCATCTTCATATTCTATTATTTTATTATCACAATATTTTCTATCTAATACTAAATTAAAATTTAATACTATTTTGTTTACTCCTTTTATTTCATATATTGTATTAATTTCAAAATTTTGTATTCCTTCTCTTTCAATAATAGCTGTATTTAAATTTGTAAATGTCAAAGATAAATATTTAAACTTATCATCTTTTAATATATCTTCATTAATATTTTTTAACTCTTCCATTTTGTTTTTTATTCCCCCATTTAATATTTCTTTAATATTTCTTTCAAATTATTTTTAAGTTCTTCTTTCATCAATATAGGTTCTAAAATTTCTATATAATTTAAATATTGCATAATCCACATTTTTAACCCTTTAGGACAAATGTTTAATGTCA
This sequence comes from uncultured Clostridiaceae bacterium, assembly GCA_950096965.1. GTDB lineage: Bacteria > Bacillota > Clostridia > TANB77 > CAG-508 > UMGS1663. The sequence goes on from CATNCV010000142.1 coordinate 2,904, forward strand.
CTTTAAAATGATGTTCATCCATTTTTTGAATTTCTATATTTGTTCCGAATTTTTCTATTACTGCATCTAATATTAACATATCACATTTTAATTCTATTATTTGTCTTTCGCCACCAAACATATATACAGAGCTTTGTACAAAATCTTTAATTGATTGATTAGTTTTAACACTTGCTATTTTAGTTGGTTTAATATTTTTAATTCTATCTAATCTAAAATATGATAGTTCTTTGAATTTTTCGTTATACGCTATTAAGTAATAAAATTCATTTTCGCAAAGAACAGCATATGGGCTTACTTTTTTTGTTGTTTCTAGTTTTAATTTTTTATTTATATCATATTTATAATATTCAAATTCAACTTTTGTTTTAGATTTTATACTGTTAGATAATACTTCTATGTTATTTAATACCTCTTTATTTATTGTCTTTATATTTTTGCTGTATACTTCTATTTTTTCTGTTTCATTAATTGTTTCTTGTTCATATATACTTAGTAAACCTTTTAATTTTTCTACTATTTCAACTGAAAACGCTTCTTCCATAAATTTTGAATAATGTAGTAAATCTATCATCATTTTTATTTCACTAAATTCAAAATCTTTTGTTCTTAAATAGTAACCTTGTCTATTTTCTTTAAATGTTTCTATATCTATATCTAATTTTTCTATTAACAC
>CATNCV010000143.1 GCA_950096965.1 uncultured Clostridiaceae bacterium
ATTACATATAATAATCCTAATATTTTAAAGTTTTCTTTTACATTTTTATTTACTCTAAATAATATTAAAATTCCAATTCCTGAACCTACTAGTAAGCCACCTATCATTGAGCCTATACTTATCATATTTTCTAAATATAACTTTGTTAGTATTACAGAACCTGCACAATTTGGAATTAGCCCTACTAGACCTGATATTATTGGTCCTATTATAGGCATATTTAATATTAAATTTGATAGTTTTTCTTCTCCAAAGAAATGTATTATTAAATTTAGTATGAAAGTTATTATTATAATAAATAGGAATATATTTAATGTATGTTTTACTGCTGATTTTAGTATTCCTCCTTCTTCACAATGACAATGTTCATGCTCACATATATGACCTATTTCTTCTTCAATTTGTTCTGCTTTATTTTGTACTTGCTTTTTATTGTTTTTTATAACTTGTCCTATGAAGTCTATTATAAAACCTGCTATAATTCCTATAACTAGCTTTATTGCAAGTATTTTTAATATTAATCCTATTGGCGCATTTTCAGAAATTAGTATTGGAAGCATTTCGTCTGAGGTTGATAAAAATATTGCTATTAATGTCCCTAATGTAATTATCCTTCCAGCATATAAGTTACTTGCTGCTGCTGAAAAACCACATTGTGGGAATACCCCTAAAATACCTCCCCATAAAGGTCCTAATTTTCCTGATTTTTGTATTATATTCTTTGTTTTTTCCCCTGTTTTGTGTTCTAAATATTCCATTATTAAGTATGTAATAAATAGAAATGGAAGCAGGCGCACTCCATCTATTAGGGTGTCTTTTATTATTTCTAACATTTTTGTTTCTCGCTTTCTTTAAATAGAAGTTGGATACCCTAACCCAAAATCTCTTTCTTCTTTTTTAATCTATTGTTTATTTTACTATATTTTTATTTATTTTTCAACTATTGACACTATTTTATTTTATATTGTTTTCATTATTATAACTTATTTATAATTTCTGTCAAACATTGTAATTTAGAACATTTACTAGCCTACTATACTTATAATTATAAAGTAAAAAATTCATCTATTCTTTCTCTTTGTTCATTTCTTTATTATGTGTTGCTATTTGTTGCTTTTCTAGGTCTAATGTTTGTACTAAATTATAGAATTCTTTTAATATTTCTCCATTTATTTGGCTTTCATTTTCTACAACTGGTATTCGTATATGCATATAGTTGTCTATTTCTTCTGGATATGCTGTTATATTAGCTTTTGGGTAGTGTTTAATTAATCTTCTTACTGTTAATAATTGTCTTTCTGTTTTTATTTCACTAATTAAGTCTTGTTTTCTAAATGTTTTTAAGAAAGATTTATATGCCTCCTTATATTGTTCTGGATATCTTTCTCTTTTTTGTCTTTCCCATAAAACTTCTTTAGTCCATTCTTGTTTAAATTCTTTTAATAAGTATTTATTTCTTTTTGTGTGATATTCATAATCTAAAACATACATGCTTGGTACTTCTATATCTGTTATTCCCTCTATATGTAAAAGATTTATAAATATACTTAAAGCTATTATATTTTTAGGCTCAACCTTATAAGTGTATTCTTCTGATATACCTTTATTTATTTTATATTTTTGTCTATCTATTTTTTTCCTTAATGAATCTTCTATCATATTATTATTTTTATCTTGAATAGAACCTATGCTACATATTTTTCTATTTTCTTTTTCATATATTCCATATCTTATTACTGGTAGTGTATAATGTGGTCTATTCCAAAGTTCTTTATTATCGTAATATTGCTTATCATAAATGGTTATTTCCATTTGTCTAAAATTTTCATCCCATGTTCTGGCTATTCCATTTTTTATACAAACTATATGGTTATTTAAACTTTCTAATTTCCCTAAATATGTTTCTTCATCATATTTTTGAAATGTTGTATCTTTCATCATTTCTGCTTGCTTTTTTAAGAATTCTTCTGGATTATTGAAATCTTGTGGTGTAGCACGTAGCCAAATTAGTTCAAAAAAGTTATTCTTTTCCCATCTATTAAAGCCTGTTGAATCTTTTCTTCTTTGAAAATATAATTCTATGTGTCTTTCATATGCTTGCCTTAAATATTCGAAAAATTTTTTGTAATCTTTTATTATCATTACTGGTGTTTTTTCATTTTTATTAGTTTTTTGTTTTAGTTTTTCTAATATTTTTTTTAGTCTTGCTTTTATTTTTTCTTCATATTCGTTATCTCTAAAACTTTTGGCATATTGTATCATTGTATTTTCTATAAATTCGATTGCTTCTTTTTCTCTAAAATCGAATTTTAAATTTGGTATTTCGTCACTATATAGTAAATTTTCTAAATTATCTATTATAAATTCTCTTGATACATTTTCAAATGTTGGTAGCCAGCTGTCTGCTATTGTTCTATTGTTTGATAGTTTCATTGTTTTTCCTCTTTTTATTCTTTGTTTTTGTTTCTTTGTTAATTTTTTCTATACTTTATTATTATCTACTTCTTTCCACATTGGTGACAGTCCCCAATGCTACCGTCTCTCCAATGCTAGTTTAAAAGCCCACATACCAACCTAGGTGTTAGCACATGGACCTTTACTTTTTTTATTTTAATTATATAGCTTCTTTATTTTCTTGTAGTTCTTCTACTTCACTTGTGTTTCCTGCTTGGTCTATTACTTCTAGGCTTGCTATTGAAACTTCATAGGCTACTTTTATTTCTGATGTTCCATCTTCATATTTTTTCTCATATTGTCTTGATTGTACTCTTCCTACTATTCTTACTTCTGTTCCTACTGGTACATTTTCACAAAATCTTGCATTTCTTCCCCATGCTATACATGGTATATAGTCTGATTTATTATATGCTCTGTTTACTGCTAGTAATAAATCTGCTATTTCTCTGCCAAATGGTGTTTTTCTATATATTGGTTTCTTACAAATATAACCTGTTAATGTAACTTCATTTGATACGTTTTCTTTGCTTGGTTTGAATTCTTCATCTTCTTCATTTGCAAATTTTATTTCTTTTGCAAAAACTGTAAGAACTAATTTATTTCTTTCATTTTCATAACTGTTATATGATCTGAATTGTCCTTCTATTATTACGTTTTTTCCTATTTCTAAACCTTCTTCTATTAATAGTCTTTCAGATATTGTTATAGGTATAATATCTGCATTTCCACTTAAACGTGGTACACTTAAATCAAATATGTAAAACTTCTCTCCATAAATTTCATGACTAAATCTTTTATCGCTTGTTACTTTTCCAACTAATACTAGTTGATTATTCTCTGAATAATTTGTATCCAACTTATTTTCCTCCTCTTACTTTTGTTTCTCTCTTCGTATTTTATTCATATTGTTCCTCTTTTAGAATATTTTTCCTTACAAAAACTATTATACTACGTTTTTTTAATTTTGTCTACATAAAAGGTTAAATTTGTGTATTTAATATATGATAAAATCACCTTGAAAGTTTATAAACAAATATTTCACCCCAAGAGTATAAAAATAGAAAATCTAGTAATAATAGGAAGGTGGAATATTTAATGTTAAAACAAAAAGATTTA
>CATNCV010000144.1 GCA_950096965.1 uncultured Clostridiaceae bacterium
ACTAAATCTCATTAGATTATTTATAACTACGCTTCTAATAACAAAGCCTAAACTAAATACAATAAATAAATACTTCAAATAATCATACCAATAAATTGCAACTATTAAAACCAGAGAATAACCTACTATTCTTCCTATATCAAATGCAACTTGTATATTCCATAAGTAAGTATTCTGATACTTTTTTTCTATTATTTCATTTTTCAATTCATATGTTAATGAATTTCCATTAATATCTGTTATTATTACTCCTATTTGATTTAGAACACTATACATACAAACCAATATTACGCTAAATTTTATACTAATAGGTATTGTTAATAAAAATATAATAATAGTTGTTGGTATTACTAATTTTCCAAAGTTCTTTTTATTAATCATCTTTATGCATAATATAGAAAATAATACTCCTAAAATATTACTAATACTATTAATTCCTCCAATAATTCCTTCATTTGATATTTGAGAATATATAACAACAGTGGTTAATACTCCTACTGGTCCCCAAGTATTAAAGCCATCGAAGAAATTTTGTATTAGTGTTTTTGTAAATATTTCTTTATTTTTTATTGATTTAAAATACTCTAAAACTTGTATTTTTTCACATTCTACTTTTTCGTTATTAAGAAATAGTGAATATATAAAACATATTATTGTAATTATAAATAATACTATAAAAGCAACTATATATGAATATGTTTCAATTAAAATTCCAAGGCATAGTGGTGCTATAATTGATATTAAGTTTGCTAATAAACTATCTATTGAAAAATATTTTTTATACTCATTATTCTTATTAATATTACAAGTTATATTCTCATAAGTAGCATAATAAAGGCTTATAGCAAATGATTGTAATAGTGCAAACACATAAATATAATTTACTATATTTTCTCTTAAAACTAGCAATATACTTACTGTTATTAAATTTGCAAGTAAAGACAATCTATATAATTTTATTACATTATTAGTATTTAAAAATTTACATATTGCATATCTATAAATAAGGTTACTTGATGAATATATTAACCAATATTTTAATACTTCTGCTAAATTTCCTTCTGTAGCATTAAAAAAATAAATACTTAGAAATATGTTTCCAAATACTCTTATTATATCTTTTAAATTATTTAGTATAACTAACTTTACCCAATTTTGCTTCATTTTGTTCTCCTATTATTTGTTATATTTATTTCTACTTTTTCTACCTTTATTTAAATTTGCTCCTTTATATGTACTAGTTAACGAATGACAATTTGGACATAGTAATATTAAATTTTCTTCAATATTATTTTTATAATTTCCATCAATGTGTTCAATTTCTAATGGTATTTTATTTGTATATTTATTAAATTCTCCCCAACCACATCTAGCACATTTATTATTATATTTATTAAATAAATATGTTTTTATATAAGAAGAAATTTGATACTCGCCTCTCATTCCATTTATTTGATTATTTTTCCATTTATTAATATATGTTTTATATTGATATTCTTTTTGACATTTATTAGAACAGTATTTAGAACGTTTCTTTATTTCTTTGTTGCAATTTATGCAATTCATAATAATCACCTTCTAATTTTATTTACTAATAGCTTTTTATAATTTATTAAAAGCAAAAAACCAAGCAAGTTTTATAACAAGCTTGGTTTTAAGTATGGAGCCACTTGCCCGAATCGAACGGGCGACCTACTGATTCATACTACTATAATTTTCATTACCATATTTTTATGTTTGTAGTCTGGACTTTCTCTTTACCATAGCTTTTTAGCTTTAGGTACACCGTATAAAGTCTCTACACTTAGGAATTTCTTCCCTAGCTCGGGATTAACATATATATTAAGTATACTTAGTCTTCCCCGAATTAGCGGTGTCCACTTTATCTGTTTCCAAATAAAGGTGCAAAATAGTTCAAAATAGAAATTTCTTTCTATCTATTCCACAAGTCAGTTGCTCTACCATCTGAGCTAAAGTGGCATATAAGGTTTTGGTGACCCCTACGGGAATCGAACCCATGTCTCCGCCGTGAAAGGGCGATGTCTTAACCGCTTGACCAAGGGGCCTTATATGTAGGATTTAGCCTTATAAACTAAATCCATTGGTGAGCCATCGCGGATTCGAACCGCGGACAACTTGATTAAAAGTCAAGTGCTCTACCACCTGAGCTAATGACCCATGTGAGTTGCATTTATGTGCAACTACTTTTATATATTACTATATTTTTTATCATTTGTCAACGTATTTTTTAAAATTTGTCAAATTTTCTTTTATTTTTTTGTTTTTTTATATTATAACTGCACTTTTTACTAGCTTTTTGGACTAATTTATGTTCTTTATTATAAACTTTTTTTTATTATTTATTCTTTTACTGGAATAAAGTTTTTTGCAAATTTATATTTTTCTCTATTTTTAATATATGTATATCCTATAAAACTATATGCTATAGCTCCTATAAAGTTTACAAATAAATCTTTCATTGTATCTATAATTCCAATATCTAAATATCCATTTTCTATTGTTGTAATTGTTCCATCTTTTGAATAAATTTCAGTTTTTTCAATATTATTTATTTTTACAGGTGTATTCTCTCCACTCTCATTTAGCTCAACAGATGAAATTCTTTGTATTATTCTATCTTTTTGCATATCTAATTTGAGTATACTGTCTGCCCCAAATTCATAAAACTCCCATAATACTCCTATAGTCATTGAAAAGCAAAATGCTACTATTGCAACATATAATGGTGATAAATTAATTTTTTGTCCACTTTGATTTAATAAGTCTACTAATGAAAAGCCTATTCCTGCACATATAAATCCATTTAGTGTATGTAACATTGTATCCCAAAATGGTATAATCCCATAGAAATTATTTATTTCTCCTAATATTGCACTTGAAAAAATAAATAAGTATATTATTGTTTCTAATAAACTTGGTATTCCTATTTTAAATTTTTCTGATATTATTGTTGGTATTGTAAAAAGAAATAATGCTAACACACACATTAATGCATTACTAATATTACCTAATGCTATTTGAAATACCATACTAATAATAATTAATATTCTTAATAATAAATAGACTATAATTGATTTTTTATTTGTTTCTTTATACTTCTTTTTCATATTTTTTGAAAATTTCCCCATATATTGTTCCTCCATTTTACTATTTATAATATCATATTTTAAAATATATGTGCAACCTAAATTCAATTTAAGTTTTATTATTTTTTTCTACATATACTAATAATAGTTAATTTAAAGATTTAATTATCTAATAAGCACATTTTTCTATTAAAAAGTTAACTATAAAAAATATTTAAAT
>CATNCV010000145.1 GCA_950096965.1 uncultured Clostridiaceae bacterium
TTTAACATATTTAGCATTTTTCTCTATAAATTCTCTACGTGGCTCTATTTCGTCACCCATTAATATTGTAAATATTTCATCTGCTTTTATTGCATCTTCCATTGTTACTTTTACTAATATTCTGTTTGTTGGATCCATTGTTGTTTCCCATAATTGTTCTGGGTTCATTTCTCCTAGACCTTTGTATCTTTGAAGTCCTAGTTGCTCTCTTGCTATTCCTTTTTCTTCTAGCTCTTTGTATGCCTTTGGTAAGTCTTCATCTGTATATACATATACGTCTTGCATTCCTTTTTTAGATAATTTATATAATGGTGGTTGTGCTAAATATACATTTCCATTTTCTATTAGTGGTCTCATATATCTAAAGAAGAATGTTAATAATAATGTTCTAATATGTGCACCGTCAACGTCGGCATCGGCCATTATTATTACTTTTCCATAACGTATTTTTGAAACGTCGAAGTCTGCTCCTATTCCTGCACCTACTGCTAGTATTACTGGGTTTAATTTATCATTTCCATATATTTTATCTGCTCTTGCTTTTTCAACATTAAGCATTTTCCCCCATAGTGGCAAAATTGCTTGGAAACGTCTATCTCTTCCTTGTTTTGCACTTCCGCCTGCTGAATCTCCTTCGACTATGTATACTTCACATTCTGCTGGATTTTTGCTACTACAATCTGCTAGTTTTCCAGGAAGTGTTGTTGTTTCTAATGCATTTTTTCTTCTTACTAATTCTCTTGCTTTTCTTGCAGCTTCTCTTGCCCTATATGCACTTATACATTTTTCTAGTATAGCTTTTGCAACTGCTGGGTTTTCTTCTAAAAAGTTCCCTAATGCTTCATTTACCATACTTTGAACTATACCTGTAACATTACTATTTCCTAGCTTTGTTTTAGTTTGTCCTTCAAATTGTGGTTCTTTTACTTTTACTGAAACTACTGCTGTTATTCCTTCTCTTATGTCTTCACCTACTAGATTTGGATCTTTTTCTTTTAGCAAATTATGGCTCCTTGCATAATCGTTAAATGTTTTTGTAAGTGACCTTTTAAATCCTTCTAAGTGTGTTCCACCTTCTATTGTGTTTATATTATTAACAAATGTATATATATTTTCTGAATATGCTGTTGTATATTGGAAAGCTATTTCTACTGGAATCTCTCCATCCTTTTTCTCTATATATATTGGTTCTTTGTGTAATTTCTCTTTATTTCTATTTAAGTATTCTACAAATGATATTAATCCACCTTCAAAATGAAATTCTGCTTTTTTTGGTGTTTCTTCTCTTAAGTCTTCTACAGTTATTTTTAATCCTTTTGTTAAAAATGCCATTTCTCTAAATCTTGTTTCTAATGTTTCATAATTATATTCTAATGTTTCAAAAATAGTATTATCTGCTAAAAATCTAACTTGTGTACCTGTTTTTTTAGATTCTCCTATTTTTGTTAATGGCTTAACTGTTTTTCCTTTTTCGAATCTCATTTCATACTTTCCGCCATCTCTTTCAATAGTTACTTCTGTCCAAGTAGATAGTGCGTTTACAACTGATGCACCAACTCCATGAAGCCCTCCTGATACTTTATATCCACTATCTCCACCAAATTTACCTCCAGCATGAAGTACCGTATATACTGTTTCCGCAGCTGATATTTTTGTTTTTGGATGTATATCTACTGGTATACCTCTACCATTATCTTTTACAGATATAATATTACCTTCTTCTATTTTTATATTTATTTCAGTACAATATCCTGCTAAAGCTTCATCTACACAGTTGTCTACTATTTCATATACCATATGATGAAGTCCTCTTAGTGATGTACTTCCTATATACATACCTGGTCTTTTTCTTACAGCTTCTAAACCTTCTAATACTTGTATTTGGTCTGCCCCATATTCGTGTTCAAATTTTTCCATTTTTTTACCATCCTTTTTATGTGTTATCCACAATTTATGAATAATCTGTGCATAATTATATTATATCTTTTTATTTTCTTTTGCAAGTGTTTTTTTATTTTTTATTATTTATAATTTTTTTCAATAAAATATTTTTCATTTTCTTTAAAAAATTCATAATATAGTTTCATATTTTCTAAATATGTCCATTTTTTTATTTTTACTGGTTCTGAATCTAAATCGTAAATTTTTGCATTTGGTAAAGATAATAAAAATGGTGAATGTGTTGCTATTATAAATTGACAATTAAAATATCTTGCTAATTCTTGTATAAGTTCCTTTAATTCTAATTGAAATTTTGGCGATAAACTATTTTCTGGCTCATCTAATAAATATAAATGATTTTCTTGTAATTCATTATCAAAAAATTTTAATGCTGTTTGCCCATTTGAAAATTCTCTTTCATCTTGGCTTATTCTACTTTTTATATATTTACTCATTGTTTTATTTCTAACTTCTACACATTCTTTTAATGTTTCATAAGTAGAATAATATATTTGTTCATATTTTAATTTATTATATCTTTGTGCTAACTCTTCTCTTTCTTTATCTTTATCAATATTCCTTTTTCTTTTATCTACTATATATTTGAAAACATCTTCACTACATATTATTTTACTGTCATAAGGTATATCTTCATTTATATATTCTTTACACTCTTCAACATAACTATTAAAATATCCTGTCTTATTTAAAGGTGTATTTCTATTTATTTTTATTTTCTCTGCTATTAAATTTAATAGTGTAGATTTTCCAGAACCATTATTTCCATAAAATATTGTTATAGGTTCAAAATCAATACTATATAACTTTTTATAAGGAAATATATGATATGGATATCCACTATATATTTCATCTTCTACTAAATCAAATTTTTTTAAATAAATCATTATATATCCTTCTTTTTTATCTTTATACTTTTTCTATCTGACCATTTTTTACGTTATAAATATTGTACTCTAAATTATCAATATTTATTTTATCTGTACAGGTTATAATAACCTGAGTGTTTTCAATATTTTCTAAAAAATTTTTTCTTCTTTTTTCGTCAAGCTCAGACATAAAATCGTCTAATAATAAAATTGGATATTCCCCTATTTCATCATATATTACTTGAAGTTCTGATATTTTTAATGATAATACTACTGTTCTATTTTGACCTTGTGAACCATATACATTTACTAATTGATTATTTATATAAACAAAGAAATCATCTCTATGTATACCTTTTGTAGTAAAACCTTTTATTATATCTAATTTTCTTCTTGATTTTAATAATTCTATATATTCCTCTTTTTTAGAACAATTGGAAATATATTCTACTTTTATTTCTTCTTTTTCATTTGTTA
>CATNCV010000146.1 GCA_950096965.1 uncultured Clostridiaceae bacterium
TAAAATATTCCTTATAAGACTTTCTCTATACATTACTATACCTCTTTTGTTTTTTATTAATTTTATACTTAATTTATCCTTATGTCAATGAAGTTATATTCTTTAGTTTAATTTTTTAAATTTATATATTTTTTTTTCGTTCTAATATGTTTTTCTCTTGATACTAATAGCTTAATACTTACACTAGTATTCTATTTGTTTTCTTTAAATAAATATTTTTATTTATTTAAATCTTATAAGCTATAAATTTTATTTTTTCTCTTTACAATAAAATCCAAATATCTATACCTTTTTAGCTTTGATATTTGGATTTTTCAATTATTTTATTGTAATTCATTTTTTACTGTTTGTATTTCTGTTACTGTTGCTGGCTGTGCTGGTTTATAATATCCTTTTGTTTGGGCTACTTTAAATAGTTCATATTGAAAGCTTTCATCATTGTTTCTTATTTGTTGTATTGTTTGCCTAAGCCCGTATATTTTCTGCTTCTGATATAGCCATTTGGTATGTTGAAAGACTTGCTTTTATACTACCTAGTATATCATTTACCATTGTTTTTTCATCCATGTTTTTTCACTCCTCTTTTTATTCCAATTAGAAACATTCCATTTTAAGTCCTTGTTACTTCTTGGAATTTTATTTTATAGTTTTAATTGTTTAAAAATGACATCAACTTTTGTTTTGTATTTAGTGCATCTTGTGCTGATTTTGTAAACATCTGCTTTATTTGTGGATCCACTGCTTGTGAGGCATACGTATTTAGTTTTTGATATGATGTTTCATGAGCTCCAATTAAATGTCGTAAATTTTGTAATTCTACTTGTGTTAAGTTTGCCATATATAATCATTCCTTTCATTTTTTCATTTTATTTTTATTATGGATATTTTTTTTATTTTTATACATAAAATAGTAAATTTCCATTTGTTATGTACTTAAATATTAAAGTTTCATTTTAGTACAAGTTTATATCTAATTTCTACATTTCCACTATTTTTAATTTATTTAGAATAATTATAATTTAATGCAAATATACATATTTTTTATATGTTTATGTTTGCATTTTTCTGCGTTGAAAAATTAATAATTTAAATTTTTATTTTATAATATTATTAATATATAAAAGTTTTTAAGAGATTTACATATATTAATAAAATAGTATGTTAAAGAAGCACATAGTCTAATCTACAAAAAAATAAAGTATATTGGTGGTTTAATATACTCTATTTTTTGATTCTTTATTTAACAAAAGTTGTGCTTAAGTTTTTTAATGTTATTTAATAACAGCTTTAATATAAATATAATATCAATCTTACATTTGTTTATAAACTATTATATATTAGAATAAAAGTGGCTTTACCATGTGGGTTGCTTGATAAGGCGTCACTATATATAATGTGAAATGTATTTCTAAAAGTCGCTTTTTTCCTATACTACAAGAAATGGTATAGTTTATGTAAGTTCCATAGTGTTCCTATAAGCCCATACAAATATAACTTAAAGTAGCGTGATTTTCTAGTATATAAAATAGCTTATGTAGTGTGTTCTATGGTATTCTTTTTTGTTTATTAATTAGCTGAATATGTTCCTTCTAGTATATTTCCTATTGATATACAGCCACTTCCTCCTGCACCACCTCTATATGATAAATATCCTATAACTCCACTTACACTTCCTCCTGCTGCTGAAATTGTTCCTCTTGTTATACTTTCAGTATAAAATATGTTTATACTTCCTCCTCCTGAAGAGCCTCCTCCTGCATATGTTCCTGCTCCTCCTACTGCTCCATTTGAAGATATTGTCCCTCTGTTTTGAATTGAATTACCATACAATATTAATAATCCTCCTGTTCCAGTACCTCCTGGGTTAGCTTGTGCTCCTCCTGGTGACTTAGTTCCTCCTGGATTTCCTGCTCCTCCTGCTGCTCCTGATCCATAGTCTGATGGTCGCCCTGCATTTCCGCCTGCTCCTCCTGTATCACTACCTTGCCCTCCTGAAAAACTACCACGAGTTCCATTTCTTGTTGCTCCTCCTCCTGCTCCTCCAGAATAGGAGGTTCCATTTCCTCCTCTTCCTGATATTGCTGTACTTGTAGTAGAATCGGTACGAACTGCTCCTGATGCCCCTCCTCCTGTTTTCCTAGATGTTCCATTTCCTCCATTTGTTCCAGCTCTTCCAGCACGATTTCCTGAGTAATTCACTGATGCTCCTCCTGATGCTCCTACTTTAGGTACAAATTCGTATTCTCCCCTTTGAGAAGTATCCGCATTTTTCCATAAGTATACATTTTGACCTGCTGCTTTTGCTCCTCTTGCTGTCATTGTTATTGTTCCATTATTTTCCAAGTTCCCTGTTACATATAGTAGCATTCCTTTTGTTCCTCCATATGATGTTCCATATGATGTTACAGTTACACCACTATTTATTGTTAAATTTCCAATTACTTTTACTAATACCATATTTTTAGCATTTGCACTTGCTGTTCCTGCATCACTTGCATTTCCATATGTTTTATTTGTTGTATATGTTGTGTCTCCATTTTCTACATATGTGTGTACTGGGTATACTTCATCTTTTATTGCTATTCGGTAATGTCTATTATTTCCTATAACTGCTTTTTCTGCTGCTGATAATAAGCTATCACTTACTATTATGGCTTGTACTTCCGCTACATTTTGTATTGTTTTTCCTTCTTTTACTTCTACTTTTGCATTTATTGTTTTATTATCTAATTCTACTGCATTTATTTCTAGTGAATTTGTTGCTTCACTATGCTCTTGCCATGTTATTCCATCATCTAAACTATAATAGTTTTTAAACTTTTCTATATTTGGATATTCTATTTTTATCGTCTTTGTTGTTCCATCACCTGTGGTATCCATATTACTTATTGTTATAATAGGTATTTTTGATGTTGCTATTAACACATATTCTTCTTCTTCTTCTCCTACTGCTTTTATTTTTACCTTGTATTCTTCTCCTTCTTTCATTTTTTTATCTAGAGCTATTTTGTTTTTTCCTTTACATTCTATTGTAAATCCTTCACTTGTTATTGTTTCTATTCCATTTTGATTTTCTATTGTTATTACTATTTCATAGTTTTCTCCACTTGATGACATTATTTGATATTGGGCTTTTGTTTGTACTACCATTTCTTCTTTTTTTGCCTCATTTATTCTATTTCTTAGTATTTCACTTATATTTTCTTTATATAATAAGAATATAATTAAAATGCTAATTAACATTATTCCTATTA
>CATNCV010000147.1 GCA_950096965.1 uncultured Clostridiaceae bacterium
GAAAATATATGAAATTAAGAATTAATAAAAATATGAAATAAGCTTACAAAAGGAAGAAGGAAAATATGAAAGATATATTAATTGCAGGTTTTGAAGGAAATGATAATTCGGCAAAAATACTATTGGACAATATAAAAGAAAAAAATGGCGAAGATATTTTATATTTAGTAAATGATTTTGAAGTAAGTAGTAATCAAATAGAAGAAAAGTTAAAAGAGAATTATGACTATGTTCTAATTTTTGGTCAAAAGCCCGATACTAAAAATATTTATTTAGAAAATAATGCAAAACTAAATGAAATAGATTAGAAACAGATTATTATAGAGTTTTAAAAGAAAAATTAGAAGAAAATAGTTATAAAGTAACAAGTTCATGTGATGCTGGAAACTACTTATGCAATAATGTATTTTATAGGGCGTTAGACTTTAAGCAAAACAATAACTTAAAAACTAAAATTGCTTTTATACATATTCCCACTATTTATAATATTGAAAATATAAAAGAATTATCAATTATAATATTAAGTTACATTAAAACTTTGTTATAAATAAAAAAATAAGTTATAAAACATTTTACAAAAAAAGATAAAATAAGATAGAAAATATAAATAATTATAGAAAAAAGGAAAAATAAATGGAACAATTAACAGTAAAAAAACAAATAAAAAGGTCATTGCCAATAGCATTTGAAAGCCTAATTAATATATTAATGACATTAGTAGATACCTTAGTTATTGCAACATTAGGAGTAGAAGCGGTAGGAGCTATAGGCGCAATGGGGGTTATATTAAACTTCATGCAAATGAGTATCCAAACTATACATGTTTCAAATAATACTTTAGTATCAAAAGCAGTAGGTGAAGAAAATAAAGAAAAAGTAAGTTTAGCAACAGGAAATGCAGTTATAATGGCAACTTTAGTTTCAATAATTACAATCATTTTAGTATACATTATACAGCCTACATTCCCAGAATTATTTAAGGTAGATAAAATATGTATAACATATTTAACAATAAGATTAATGGGATTTATACAGAGTTCAATAGTAACAGTATTATCAGGCCATCAAAGAGCAATTGGAAATCAAGGAAATATATTAAAATTAAGAATAATAGCAGTAATATTAAATTTATTATTAGACTTATTGGTTGTAAAAAAAGGCTATGGAGTTGCAGGAGTTGCCTATGTAACAATATTAATAGACACTTTACTTGCAGTCTATCTATATCTTAAATCAACAAAAACAGTAAAATATAAACTAAACAAAAACTGTTTTATGGACTTATTCTATTTATTTAAATGGAACTTTGTAGAAAGAATTGCATCTAAAATAGATAATTTTGTATTTAATATTATTGTTTCAAGAATCGGAAAACTAGAATATGCAGTTCATGTAATATTGCAACAAATTGCAAATATATATGAAGCATTTATCCAAGGATTTGGAGATGGAATTACTATAAGTGTAGGAATTGCAACAGGAAAAAAAGAAAAGCAAGAAATGGAAACAGTAAAAAAAGTAGCAAAAAAAGTAATAAAATATTGCAAATTAAGTTTTCCAATTCTAATTTTAATAATTGCAATAATAGTTAGAAGAATAGCATTGCCAGAACTAGAATTAGCAAAAATATACTATAAAGTATTACCACTATTATTGATAGGTACATATGTAACAGCAAGTGCAACTTACTATTTTGCAATACTAAGAGGAATACGAGATTTTAAATTTTTAGCAAAAAGAAATATAATAAGTTCTATAATAAAAATAGCGCTAGCCTTTATATTAGGCTATACTCCACTTGGAATACTAGGAGTATGGTTAGCGTATTTAATATATGGAATAGTACAAAAATATATGTCAAAACAAAGATATGAAGAAATAGAAGGAGCAAAAGAAAAATGATACTAGTAGTATTTATAACAGCACTTATAAGCAGTATTGCAGTTTATATAGATAAACACTTAGTAAACAAAGGAATAAGTAGAAAAGATTACTTTTATTATATGTGTTTTTCAATGGTGCCATTTTCTATTATTATGATTATAGTAGAAGCTTTAAACAATGGAATTAAATTTGAATTTAGCATTATTGCAATTATATTATTAATAATTGCAATGTTTCTAAGGTATAAAAAACAGCACACTATAGTAGGGTGCTTAACACATCTAAACCCTTATGAATCATCTACATACATGTCACTTGGAATTATATTAGCATTTATAATAGATAGTATAATAGGAGTTAAACAATTTAATTTAATAAGTATAGCATCTGTCACATTAACACTAATAGGAGTATTTACAATAGCTGATGTAAAATTAAATATAAAATCTTTACAAAAAGATTTATTGATTAGAATTATGTGCGAAGTAGGCTTAGGATATGTAGCACATTACATATTAAAATATTGGTCAAATGCAATATACATATTATTACTAAATTTATCATTAACAATACTATTTTCAAAAGGATATACATGGAAATACCACAAAGAACATAAAAACATAATAAAATGGGTATTCATACAGCAAAGTTTCGGATTTTTTACAGTATATTTAGGAAATTACTTATCTTCAAACTCAGTTACACTGTACCAATTTGTAAAACCAATAACAATAGTACTTACCATTATAATGGCATATTTTATGAAAATACAAGAAAAAAAGCCAAAACTAAAAGACCTATTTGCGGTATTCTTAGTAGCTGTAGGAATTGGGCTACTAAATATTGCAATAGGATAAATATAATACAAAATGTAATTTAGATGAAGAAAGAAATGGGAGAGAAATTTGCAAAATTAAAAGATGAAAATAAAATATTAGTAATGTTAGCCTTTTTTAGTATATCAAAAGGCTTATGGGAAAACTTTAGGCAATTATGGCTACAAGACAATATGTTAAATGTTACACAAATTAGCCAAATACTAAGCATAGCAAGCTTATGCTGTGTTGTTGTATTAATAATACTTGCTAAAAGATTATTATTAAGAAGAATAAGAACAATACTTTTAACTTCATTTTTTATAAAAGGAGTATGTTTAATATTATTATATATACTAAATCACACAGGTTATCAAAATATAATTATTATAATTGTAATATTAGATACTATTTTCGAAAGAATAATTGTAATTAGTATATATCCTTTTATTATATCAATAAAAAAAGATGACAGATTATATAGTAAAAGAAAATTAGTAGAATA
>CATNCV010000148.1 GCA_950096965.1 uncultured Clostridiaceae bacterium
TATCATTGTTATACATTCTTGTATTAACAAATGAATATAGTAATGAAATTATTTGGTCTTTTGTTGTAATATCTTTAACAACATTTCCACACCTTGCTAAACACTCTTTTATTTTATAAAAATTATCATTTAATTCTTCAATTATCATTTCTTCTGTTTTAATATTTTCGTGTGTTTTTATATTTTTTATTATTATATAGAATCTTTTATTTGAGGATTTTTTATTTTGATTTAATCTTTTTATATACCCAATATAATTTTCAGAAATTTTTTTAATATTTTCTTTTTCGATATTTTTTTGTGAATTTATTTTTGAAATATGTTTTGATAAATCTTCTTTATTACTTTGAATTAAAATTTGGATATCAAAATTACATGTTTTTAAAAATAATTTATAAGAATTTAAAATTGCTTCTTTTTCTAGTTCAGATTTTAGATTAAAATTAATTGGATTTATTTGAATTATTTTTACATATAAATTTTCTTCTAATTTAATAATTCCATTATCCAAAATTTTCTGAAACGGAAGCCAATCTTGTACTGAATATAATTGTTCTTGTTTCATTTTTTATTCCTTTCTTCATTTTTATTTTATAATTATATTTTAACTTGTATTTATGTAAATGTCAACAAAAATCGTTCGTCAAATTACGACAGTATTTTTATTTTCCCATTTATTCTTAATATCTTCTCCATAATTTTTTATTTCTTAATAAAAATTATTTTAATAATTTAATGACAAATTTTATTAATTATGTTATATTATGATATATTAAAATAATATATTCATTATATAATGAAAGGAGTTAACACTTATGATTACTAAATTAACAGATAAACAAATAGAATTGGCAAAAGAACAAGAATGGGTAATTTTATCAACAACTAATAAAGATGGAAAACCTCATTCTATTATTGTTCAGCCAAGTAGAATAGAAAGTGATAAAATAATATTATCAAATATTCAAATGAAAACTTCTATTGATAATTTAAAAGAAAATAATAAATGCTTTATTAATATATTTTTAAAAGAAAACGATGATATGCAAATTAAAATTGATGGTATTGCTAAACTTTATGATTCTGGTAAATTATATGAAAATATAAAAGAATATGAAGAAACTAACAATTTACCACCTAAATTAAAAGTAAATTCTATTATAGTTATTGACTTTAAAAATATAGAAATTTCAAATGGATAGGTAAATTAATATTAAAAAAATAAATTATAAAATATAATTTTTATAATTTATTTTTTAATTTATTAATTGTATTTAATTATTATTTTTTTAAATAATAATATACTTCGCATAAATCTTTAAAACCTAATTTTCTATACATTTTTGCTGGATAAAATCTTGTTCTGTTTGTAAATATGCTACTTTTATATTTTTATTTTCCTCTTATTTTTAAACTAATAATATTCCACCATTTACATTTAAGTTTTCTCCATTAATATAATCTGCCTCTTCACTTAATAAGAATAATACTGCATTTACTGTATCATCAATTTCTCCTAATCTCTTACTTGGATTTTTTTCAGCAGTTTCCTTTATTTCTTCTTCTGTATAACTTTGCCTTGATAATGGTGTTAAAGTTAATGATGGGCTAACTGTATTTACTTTTATATTATATTTGCTTGTTAACTCTAAGGCAGAACATTTTGTAAGCATTATAGTAGCTGCTTCACATGTGCAATAAGCAACTGATTCTAACGCAGGTCTATCTCCTAACCTAGATGCTATATTTACTATTCTTGGTAATTTTGCATTTTTCATTAATGGAATAGCATATTTTGTACACATCCATCTTCCTACAAGATTAACATCTAACTCTTTTCTAAATTCTTCAGGAGTTAAATTTTCTATTGAATTTATTTTGTCATAGGCTGCATTATTTACTAGTCCATCTAATTTTCCATAAGTTTTATTAATTATTTCAAACATATTTTTCACTTCATCTTCAACTGAAATATCTGCTTTTATAAATAATACATTATTTTTATATTTTTCAAACATTTTTCTTGTTTCATTTGCTTTTTCTTCACTTTTAGAATAATTTACTATTACCTTGCTCCTAATTCTAATAACTTTTTAGCCATTCCTTGACCTATTCCAGAAGTTGATCCTGTAATTAGAATGACTCTATCTTTAAAATTCATGTTCTTATTTCCTTTCTTTTAAAATTTATTAATTTATGGTTATTATAACATGTAACTTTATATTTGTCTCTATAAAAATAAAAAATAACCATCTGTTAAACAAATGATTATTTTTATTTTAGCATTCTTCAATAGCCACAAAAAATATCTCTTCTAACTCATTATATATTTCTTCTGCTCTTTCTAATGGTAGTGACTTTCCTTCTTCTCCTTTTCCTATTTCTATTGTATAACCTGGCTTTCCATATTTATCTATAAACCAATCTTTATATCCTGCAAATGATGAATAGTAGTTTGGCTCTGTAAGGAAATAACCACTTACTTTTTCCATTTTTTTGCCTATTTCATATGCTTTTTCCACTTTTTTATTTAAATAACTCCAATATATTTCTTGTCCTTGTGAGTGTAAGGATATTGTCATATCAAAATTAAATATATTTGTAAAATTAATTATATTTTTTGTTTCCATTTCTGATATTGCATTTGGTCCAGGGTAATCTCTTGACCCTGGAGATATTATTCCTTTTTTTGCTTTATTTTTTACTGCTTGTTCCCAACCTGCTGGATAATTTAAATTTAAATCTACTCCCCTTATATTTGCTTTCCAATCTTCTAAATTATTTATATATTTTTCCCATATATTTTTATATAACTCATTTGTTAGTACTTTTTTATCTTTTAAGCATAAACCAACTCCATCTGGGTTTACCATTGGTACTATATATATACTTGTTCTATTCCATAATTCTTCAATATTTCTTCCTTTATAATTTTTTTTATTTTTATATAAATATAAATATTTTTCAATAAACATCATTGTTATTAAAGATGTCATCCATTCATTTGCATGATGTGACGCATTTATAAACAATTTTCTATTTCCTTCTCCCAATTTTATATATATCATATCTTTATTTAATGTACTTTTTCCTATACTATTTATTTTAAATAGTGAATATTCATAATTTAAAAATTGTAAATCATTTTTTAATATATCAT
>CATNCV010000149.1 GCA_950096965.1 uncultured Clostridiaceae bacterium
ACAGAAGAATCAAGAGAAAAAATAGGAAATGAAAATAGAATAAAAAATTGGGTAGATTTTTCAGGGGTAGAAGCATTAATAAAAGGAGAATGCAAAATAGATAATAAAAGAAATGGAGGAATTTATTCAGAGCTAATAGTTGAAGAACTTGCAAAACAGGCAGGCTTAGAAACAGCATATTATGATTTAGTTAAAGTAAAAGGAGAATATGGTGTTTTATCTAAAAATATTCTAACTCATGATAATGATGACTTAATTACTTTGCAAAGTCTAATAGGAAACACAAAATTTAATGAAGAATATCCAGAAATTACTGATTACATAGAAGTAGAGGATAAACTATATAAAAGTTTAAAGTTTGAAGAATTGGAAAAAGATAATATAAGAAAAATTATGAATGACTTTAGAAAACAATCAGCATTTTTCATTATGATATGCTCAATAGATATGCATCCAGAAAATATTAGTTTAATTACATATATAAATCCAGAAACAAAGCAGAAAAAGCAAAAATTAGCACCAATATATGATACAGAATCTTCGCTTATGCTAGACATAGAATTAAATATATTAGAAAGAATACAAAAAAATGGACTAGGCCTTCAAAGAAATGTAAATATGCAAGACCCAAAAATTGCAGTTTTAGAAGGAGAATACTCTGAACTGTGGAAAAATACGCTAGATACCTTGTTAGAAGATGATGAAGTGTATGATTTTGTAATGGACTGTTATGATAATTTAAATATTCATAAAGCGATACAAAATGTAGAAAAGAAAATAAAAGCACCACTACCACAAGTAGTTAAAACAACAGCTACATATGTATATGAGTTTAGAAAAAAAGAAATTGGTAAAATTATATATCCAGAATTAGGCGAGAGTTTAATTGGTGAAGTATATAGTAATGAAATTTCAAAGAAAAGTATAGACGAAGGAATTAGGCAAGGAGAAGAAGATGAAATTTTAAGAAGAATTATGCATATATACGGAATTGAAGAAAGAGATAATCGGAAGGTAACTGAAACTTGAAAAAATGTAAAAATATGCTAAAATAGTAGTGAAACTAAGAAATGAGGAAGATAGTATGAAAATATATAAAGTATATTGGGAAGATATTTTAATAGGAACTTTATCTGTTAACAATAACATGCATAGATATATACCTAATTTAGAAGGAATAAAAAGCTTGGAAGGAAAAGCACCATTACTTTCACAAGTAACTAAACCATATGACTGGGGAGAACAAATTCCATTTTTTTCCTCAAGAATAGAAAATTGTGAGAGATTTGGAACAGAAAACTATACATATAATACAGACCATTATAAATTAGAGTCAGTAGTAATTGAAAAGGAAAATATAGAAGAAAGATAAAAAAATTGAAGTAGGAAGAATTTTAGATAAAATGTTGCGATTTTATGTAAAATATGGTAAAATATTAATTGTGATATGCTAAAAAGCAAAGTTGTAACTATTAACAAATTTCAGCCATGTATGGCAAGGAGAAAAAATATGTTTGATATGGAAAAAATTATGAACTTAACTGCTGATGAAATCATTATTGTAAATGGTCTTAATGATGTAGCAAAAGAAGCAAAAGCGGTGTCGAAGCTAATTTCATGCGTTTATACTTTCCCTATGAATAAGAATAAAATTAAAATATTAGAAGATCTATATAATAAAGAGTACATTACACATGATGGTGTATGGCAGGCAAGGTATTTGAATCAGAGCTATGATATTAAATGCACAGAAGATGAGATTTTTAACTATTTTAAGGCAGAATATTTAGTTGAAAATGGTTTTGTAAAGAAAGGCAGTGACAATGACGATTATAAAGAAGAAGTGGAAAAAGCTAATATTTGTAAATATTTTAGAGCTTTTTTAAAAAGAACAAAAGAACTTAGCCAGCAGTAAGTAAAATATAACAAAGGGAATCCTATTCTAGGGTTCCCTTTGTTAGGGAGATTTGGGACGGGAGAGATTTGGGACGAGAGATTTGGGACGTACCTGAAAATCTCTAGCATTAAATATGTATATATTATTTATGTTTAGAGATTTTCAGGTACGTCCCAAATCTCTCGTCCCAAATCTCTCACCAAATCGTTCACGTCCTAAATCTCTCAGCCTAAATCTCTTCGCTCCAAATTTTTCTTTACTTTAAGTTATTAACAACTGAATAAAAATTCCTAAAACTATACCCTTCACCTTTTAAATACTCAATTGAATCTTCTAAGGCTAAAGAACTATTACTAACATCTTTAGTATCATGCATTAAAATAACTAAAGTATCTTTATTTTTAGAAGATTGTTTTAAATTGTTTAGTAATTGACTAGAGGTATATTTTTTTATAGAGTCATTATTTAAACAGTTCCAATCAATATATGCATAATTCATTTGTGAAAGGAGTTTTGCCGCTTCTTTCTTTTTAGATTTATAATGTGGAGACATAAACCCATTAGGAAATCTAAATATTAAAGAAGAGTAACCATCTACACCAATAGCTTTTCCAATAACTATGTCAGTCTTTTTAATTTCATTTAAAAAGCTTTCAGAAGACTTATATAAGATGCTATTATTGTGACTATAAGTATGATTTGCAATATAATGTCCTTCGTCATAAGCCCTTTTCACAATTTCAGGGTGAGCTTCTACTGATTTACCTATAACAAAAAAAGAAGCTTTTACATTTTCCTTACTTAAAATATCTAAAATTTTTGGAGTAACCAAACTAGGTCCATCATCAAAAGTTAAATAAGCAATTTTCTCTTTTCCATTAACAATGTCATTAATATCTTTCATAAAGTTATTTGCTGGAGTACTCCTACTATTAAATTCAGTTGCTAATGATAAAGATGAAAATAATATTAGAATAATTGTACAAATTATAGAAAAATTAAAAATTAAACTTTTTTTAGAAAATACAAAAATTCGCAAAATAGCTCACCTCTATAATAAATATTATAATAATATTAGAATATTACTACAAAAATAATTTTTATGTGTTTTTTCATATACTTCCTTTACAGTTCCACTTAAAACATGATAATACATTTCTTTAACAC
>CATNCV010000150.1 GCA_950096965.1 uncultured Clostridiaceae bacterium
ATTCAATAAAGTCAAAAAATGTTCCGTCTTTATGGGCGATCTGGTCCGGGTTCTCATAAGGGCTGTTCCCGGCCTCCACCCAGGAGCGCAGTTCACCAAGCTCCAGCCAGTCAAGGGTTCCGGCATAGGTATCCTCCACAGCTCTTTTATCTTCTCCGTAGTTTGCTCATTAGTTACATTTGAAAGAATCATAAGTGGTTTTGCCATTAATGTTCCTAACTCATTTAGTTCATCTTTACTTAATTCATTTATTATGTATAAATCTTCACTTTCTAACACTGGATATTTTTTTACATACTTATTAAATTCTTTTTCCTCTAAAGAATTCTTTGAAATTAATGTATATTTACTTAAAATATTCTCATCCTCTTTTGTAAAAATTAAAAGATTATTCATTTGATTTTTACGAATCACCTCAGGTAGCGAGTTTGCAATTCCTCCTTGTTGTATACCTACATTAACTATTTTAGAGGTGTAGTCTGGAAGAGTTAAATCTGCCCATGCCTGAACACATAAAAGTAATACAATTATTGCAACTGATAGTGCTGATTTTTTTAGATTTTTTAATATTTTAAACATTCTTTATTTCCTCCTAAATTCCATCTTTTTATTATATTTTAGATATTTTAAAATGTCAATGAAATGGATGTGAATTTTTTGTAAATTATCTATACTCATTTATTTAGTTACATATAAAAGAGCAAGAAATTTCCTGCCCTTTTATGTGTATCCTTATTATTTTCTTTTCGTTATTAACCATTTTTATTAATTGTTACTCTATATATACAATTTTCATTTTTAATTTTTATATAAAATATTTGTCATAAAAATCATATATTTTTATTGCTTCATAATGGTATAATTTAATGTCATTCTTATATTGTACAAAAATTTCAACTACTTTTTCTTTTTTTTCTGATATTTTTGCATAAAATTTAACATTTCTTAAAATCTCTTTTGTCCTTTCTTTATACCCTTCTACTGGCAGTAGTTCTTCATACGTATCGGTTAGTCTCAACATATCTACTTTAAATTGATCATAATCCTTTATATTTATTACTTTATATTCATTTAATAAATATTTTTCCAACTGAATTGCCTTTTTTTCATATTTTAATTTATTACATATAAAATAGATTTCATAACAAATACTAGGCATAATAAAAAATATAAATGCCACTATAGAGCTAACTAAATTTTGTGTATTAATAATAAAAATTACATATGATATTGCAAGTATTGCAGTAGCTAAAAATGCATAAAAAAACATCTTAAGTTTAAATTTCTTTTCTTCTTTACTATAATCCCGCTTTTCCATATTTTGTTCTCCTTTCATTATAGAACCTATAAAAAAGTTGCTAGTAACATACGCTAGAAAATATTCTAGTTGTAAGGGCATTATCTAATATCTTCCCTTCCTTATTTATAATTTTACTACTCTAAATGTTATCATATTTAACATAATTTTTCAAGTCTTTGTAAAGTATTTCTTTTTAATTATGTCAATAATTTTTAAAAATTTCACTAAAAAATAGCTTTATTTTATTAGCGAATATTTCACCTATGTATACAATCTTGGCTTGTTCCGCTCGCCGCGGAGGCAGGCTCAAGATTTAATTTTTTGTTTTAAATTTATTTTTTTGTAAATACTATCATTAGGCGATAGATTTAATTTAGGATGCTTTTGCATCTCTTAGATAAAACTCATTTATTAGATCAATTACTACATCTGGCAGGCACTGATGATAATCTAATAGAGTATTATCTATAATGTCTTTAGAAATCAATTCTAAAGGCTGTACATCATAAATTTTATTGTTAGATTTTACTCTAATACCAATTTTTTGACTCAAATATATTTGAATTTTGGTTTTAGGAGGCAAGTATTTATCCATAACTTGGAATTTACTATTATTAATAGAAAATACACCCGCGTTATCTATCGTTCTTTCAAACCTAACACATAAAAGCTCATCAAGGTCATATCTTTTTGGTAATTTAAGGTATACATTTTTATTACTAATAGGCACTACGCTAAATTTAGAGTTATATTTTTCAATATAGCTAATTAGAAATTTATTAGCTTCATCAATACTTTTAATATTATTAATTCTAAATTCAGTAACTAACCTACTTTGAAGTGTTTCCCATAATCTTTCTATCCTTCCTTTAGCTTGAGGAGAAGATGCAGCAAACATTTCTATACCAAGTTCTTCTACAATTCTACCAAATTGAGTAATACCTTTTTCACGACCATTTAACTGTTCTTCCAAAGTTATGTGGTCGTTAACTTTTTTTGGTGGAAAAAACACACTGTACTTATCAGGATAAAGAGAAATAGGAATTCCATAATTTTCTATTGTTTGGCGTAATACTTCTAAATATCCAAGTAAACATTCATTTTTACACATATATAAACCTGTAATCTTACCAGTAGCATCGTCTATAAATCCATGGAGAGAATATTGATTACCATCTCCAAACCAATCAAAAGGCGTTCCATCTGCTTGTAACATCATTCCTTCTGATTCTTTTCTCTTTCTTCTGTGATGTAACTTAGTTTTATGATGTTTTTTAGGACTTTTTATACCCGCATTTCGTAAGATATTGTAAAGTGCTGAATATGATATATTAATATTTTCACGTTCTTTTAATAATTCCTGAAAGTGCTTAAAATTAGATATTTCATACTCATAAGAGCTTCTAAGTTCTAGTATTCTTTTCCTTGTTTCATCTGATATTGTGTTTTTAGGTTTTCTACCACGATTTCCATGTTGAATGGACTTAACGCCGTTTTCTTTTACCTCCTTTTTAATTTGTTTTACACGACGTTCAGAAAGACCTAAAGCATTTGCAACTTGTTTTATAGTACATTCTCCTTTTATACATGCTTCAATTAAAGTAGCTCTTTTTAAATCTTTTTGTTTTAACATTAAATATTCCACCTTCCTATTATTACTAGATTTTCTATTTTTATACTCTTGGGGTGAAATATTTGTTTATAAACTTTCAAGGTGATTTTATCATATATTAAATACA
>CATNCV010000151.1 GCA_950096965.1 uncultured Clostridiaceae bacterium
GAATTTATGGCGAAATTGGAAAAGTATATAAATAGTAAGTTTGATAAATTGGTAGTGAAATATTAAGGATGTATATATCATATACAACTTGGAAATATGAAAACAAATAATAGATAAAGGATTAATAGAATATACGATAATATAAATAGAAAAGAAGTAACTGATAAAAAAGTTAATTACTTCTTTTTTTATAGATTAGAAAAGTATACTGTTATAAGTTAAAAATTTAGAAGCGTATAGTTAAAAAGTCAAATACTTTTTATTATAGAAAAACATACTAGTTTAAGCTAAAAATAGGGAAAAATAAAATTTAGAAAACAACTTATTAAAAAAATGTTAAAAAGTACTTGACAAACAGAATACTTTTTAATATAATGTTAATAAGTTAGGAGGAGGTAAGAAATGGAAGAACAAAAAAATACAACAAAAACAAGAATGGATAATATGAAATTAAGCACAGACATTTTAATTTTTTCAGTATCAAAAGGAGAAGCGAAAACCTGTAGAAACTTGTCAAGCAAATATTTTAGCATATTGCTAATTAAAAGAACAAAAGAACCATACAAAGAAAAATGGTGTTTGCCAGGAGGATTTGTAAGGATAGATGAAACAATAGATATGGCAGCAGATAGGGTTTTAGAAAAAGAAACAAACCTTCATAACATTTATAAAGAACAATTATATACATTTGGAGAAATAGATAGAGACCCTAGAACAAGAGTAATAAGCACAGCATATATGGCACTAATAGATAAAGAAAAGCTTACAGAAAAACTAAGTGATGAAGCAAGTTGGTTTAACATTCACTTACAAGAAAATAACAATAAAATTAATGTTACACTAGAAAATGAAGAAGAAACAATCAACTTTGAGATAGAAAGAACACTAAAAGAGAAAACAACAAATAAATATGAATATAAAATAATACAAAATGAAAAAATAGGGTTTGACCATGCAAAAATAATAATAACAGGAATTGAAAGAATGAAAAATAAAGTAAAAGACACAGATATAATATTTAATATGATGCCAGAGTACTTTACACTTGGAGAGCTACAACAAATATATGAAGTAATACTAGATAGAAAGCTATTAGACCCAGCTTTTAGAAGAATAATTGCAGATAAAGTAGAAAGAACAGATAAAACAATAAAAACAGGAGGACATAGACCATCAGTTATGTACAGATATAAAAATAAAGGAGAAGAGCTATGGAAGTAAAAGAAAATTTAATAAATGGAATGAATAACTACATTGAAAGAATAAAAAGAAGTGAAGAAATTTACTTAGAAATATTAGAAAAAATACCAACTAATTATAAAGAAAAAATTTATAAGATACAAGATAGAGAGCTATTTAATAAAGTAATATCAAACTTTGTAACAAGCCTAAACCAAGAAAAAGCAGAAGGAGACTTAATGAATATTTATGATATAGCAATACACACAAAAACAAAAGCACTAATTATAGCAAACAAAGGAGCAACACTATATTCATTAACAGAAAAGTATGAAACACCACATTTAGTAAGACATATAGGAATGTGTATATATATGCCAGGAATAGGAGTAGAATACGCAAACGCTGGAATAGTAGGAAATATATATGATGACAAAATAGTATTAAGAACAGAATCAGCATGTACACCTTCGTTTTTATTTGGGTCACAAAGGTGTAACTGTCATTATCAATGGAAAAATATAAGAGAATTATCAGCATATTTCAATAAAATAGAAGCTCCAAATATTCAAAATGGAGATGACTTTGAAGCATGGGTGCAAAAACAATACAAATATGAAAATGGAAAACATATATATCAAAACAATAGTAAATTAGGATTTATCATGTTACATATTGACTCTCAAAATGGAATGGGAAGTGGCTATACAAAAAATGAATTTGTATTTGACTTAAGTGAAAGAGCATCTATTAGACATAGGGGAGAATATACATCTGAACAAACATATAAAACAACAATGTATGGAGGATTTACAACAATAGGAATAAATGGAGATCCAAGAGCAGAAAACGACAATATAGGTTATAAAGTAACACCAGTAATATTAGATTACTTAGGAGCAAACAACAAAGTAATAATGCTAACAAATAACCCACTAAAAATAAAACAAATGCAAAACTTTGGTTATGAAATAATAAGAGTAAAATCAATAGGAGCAGTTAATGTAGCAGGAAGCACAGAAGCAACTCAAAGAGGAACAGAATTCCATCATTTAGATATAAATGGAGACTTAACAAGCTTCAAAGAAGACTATGAAAGAATAAAAGAAGAAATAAAAGAAATTATAAAGGGGTAAAGAAAAAAATGATAAATTATATATGTTTTGAGGTATCAGCCATATGTAATATGGATTGTAAATTTTGCTTTGCAAATTGGAGAGAAAATAGAAAGCAACTTCCTTTAGAAAAGATAATATCAATAATAGATAGGTTAAAAGAATATGGAATAGAAGCAATAAATTTAACAGGAGGAGATCCACTTTTAAGAAAAGATATAATACAAATATGTAAATATTGTAAAGAAAAAGGAATAATGACTATTATTTCTACAAATGGAATAGAACTACAAGAAAATAAAGAAGTACTAAAATATATTGATGCTATTAACTTACCACTAGACTCATACAATCCCAAAATACATAATGAAATGAGGCCATGTAAAGTAGAAAATCATCATAAGTTAATATTAGAATTAATTGACTATATAAATAAAAATCACCCAAACATAAAAATAAAAGTAAATACAATGGTAGGAAAATTGAATATAAACGATATAATAAACATAGGAAAACTAATTGATGGTAAAATATATAGTTGGAAATTAGGAAAATTTTTAAGTAGTGGTTATGGTAAGA
>CATNCV010000152.1 GCA_950096965.1 uncultured Clostridiaceae bacterium
AAATCTTTTTGTTTTAACATTAAATATTCCACCTTCCTATTATTACTATATTTTCTATTTTTATACATTGAGGGTGAAATATTCGTTTACAAACTTTCAAGGTGATTTTATCATATATTAAATACAAAAGATAATATAATTACTTGACTTAATTGACATAAAGTGATAAAATGAAAAAGAAATAATAGTAAAGATTCATATAAGGAGGTAATTTCCTAATGGTTGTAGTTTTTTCTAGACTCACATTTGATTTAAACATTTATTTTAGTCATAATTTAAAGCTGACATGTATGCCACAGGTACCTGTATCACAAAATCAAGAATTGAAACTTTACCAAAGGAGGTTTGAGGCAAACAAAAAAGTTATGTATCATAGACAGCAGAAAAAGTAACAATAGAAGCCATTAATAAGGACACTCAAAGGCGAATAAGGAGGAAGAATATGACACATATGAAAATGTTATTAACTGAAATTGATGAACTTCGGGGGGAAAACACAGAGCTGAAAAATGAAATTGGGGATCTTCAAACACAAATAAGAGCATTAAAGAAAGAGATACTCAAACTTAAAGGAAAAAATAGTGGTTTAAAGGCACAGATGAGAGCAAGAAATGAAAAAAGTGAAAGCCAAAGAAAGGTATAATAAAAAGTAAGCTAAAATGGATAAAGGAAATTGACAAATCTTTAAAAGATAAAGTATGTCAATTTCCTTTATCCATTTTAGCTTACTTTTTTACAGCCCCTTTTGGGCAATATAAAGAAAATATATATTAAATCTTGTGCAGACTTCTAAATTATTATAAGTTGCGAATTGTAATGTAGAATATAGAGTAAAAATTTTTGAAGAAATTTTAAAATTTAACTTCTAAAATCGCATTCCTTGCAAGTTCATCACACCTATTGTTAAATTCATTATCACTATGACCTTTAACTTTAATAAATTTGATTTCATGGGTTTTAGTAAAAGAATATAATTCTTCCCATAATTCCTTATTTTTTACAGGACTACCATCAGCCGTTTTCCAACCTTTTTTTATCCAATTATATATCCAACCTTGCAAAAAAGCATTTACAACATAAGCACTATCACTATAAATTTGAATTTTACATGGATATTTAACTAAACGTAAAGCTTCTATAACTGCGGTAAGTTCCATTATATTATTAGTAGTATTTTTACTACCGCCAGAGATTTCTTTTTTTACGCCTCTACACATTAGAATAGAGCCCCAACCACCGAGGACCAGGGTTACCGTGAGCATGCACCATCAGTATAAATAATAATTTCTTCCATAATATTTTCCCTTTCGATTGTTTTTTTAAAACTTTTATGATATTATATCAATATGCAAAGAAAAGTACAAGTAAATTAAAAAAATAAAATAAATAACTAATGTATAAGAGTGGAAAAAAAGAAGGAAAAACAGAAAAAAATAGAATACTAAAATCTAATTGATAACTTCCAATTTCCAATAAGAAAGGAGCAAAAATTATGGCAAAAGTATTAGCAATAATAGCAGAATACAACCCATTTCATAACGGACATTTATATCAAATAGAAGAAGCAAAAAAACAAACAGGAGCAGACTATGTAGTTGCCATAATGAGTGGGAATTTCACACAACGTGGAAACACATCATTGGTAAATAAATGGGTAAAAGCTAATATGGCGCTTCAAAATGCAGTTGATATAGTAATAGAACTTCCAACAATATATAGTATATCAAGTGCAGAAAACTTTGCAGAAGGAGCAATAAAAATATTAGATAGCCTAAAAGTAGTAGATACACTTTGCTTTGGAACAGAAACAGCAGACTTTGCAGCATTAAACAATATAGCAAATATTTTATATAATGAACCAAAAGAATATCTATCAATGTTAAACCACGAACTTGGAAAAGGGGTGTCATATCCAAAAGCAAGGGAAAGTGCATTAATGATGTATTTAAATGATATAAAAAGATATGCAAATATATTATCAGGTTCTAACAATATATTAGCAATTGAATACTTAAAAGCACTAAAAAAATTAAAAAGTAATATGAAGCCATATTCAATACAAAGAAAAAAAGTATATTATAATGATGAAAAAATAGTAGATGAATTTGCAAGTAGTACAGCAATCAGAAAACTAATAGCAAGAGAGGAATATGATGAACTAAGAAAAGTAGTACCAACAGATTCATATATGCTTTTAAGAGAAGAAATAAAAAGAGGCAACATAGTAATAGATATAGTAAAATTTGAAAAAGAAATATTATATGAGTTAAGAAGCATGAGCTTAAGTGAAATTGCACAATTGCCAGATGTTTCAGAAGGATTAGAGCATACAATAAAAAATGCAGTAGACTCATGTAACAATATAATAGACTTAATAAATATAGTAAAAAGTAAACGATATACACAAACAAGAATACAGCGAATTTTATTATATGCACTACTTAGAATAACAAAAAGAGATATGGCAAATGCGAAAAAAGTAATACCATATACACGAATATTAGGCTTTAATAAAAAAGGAAAACAGCTATTATCAGAAATATGTAAAATAAATAAAAAGATAAATATAATAACATCTGTAAAGAAATTTGAAAGTGTAAATACTAATAAAGCATTAAGCCAAATGTTAGAAAAAGATATATATGCAAGCAACATATATACTTTAGGGTATGAATATGATTCATGGTCAAATTTAGATTATACAAATAAATTGATAGTTATGTGAAAAATGAAGCCAATGGGGACGGAGATTTTAAGCCAATGGGGACGGAGATTTTTGGCTACTTTTATTAAAATTAAAAAAATTTAATATAATTTTAATAAAAGTAGCCA
>CATNCV010000153.1 GCA_950096965.1 uncultured Clostridiaceae bacterium
TATATTGTTCTTTTCCAATTTTTACTCTTTTAAATATTCCATTTTCTCCTATGCTTAAATTTATTGCTACTCCTGCTAATATGATTAGTATTATTATTGTTATTACAAGAGATATTAATGTTATTGCGTTTTTACCATATATACTATTTCTTTGCATCTTCTGTTCCTCCTTTTATACACGTATTATGTGTACAAGCTATTTTTTTGGTTTATTTTAACAATATCTACATAGTATTGATTCTAGCCCTATATTTAAATCTATTTTTCCTATTTTATAGTTACTATCTAAATTTATTAACTCTTCAATTATACTTCTTAGTTCTTGCTCCTTAAAGTATCCTGCTTGTGTTTTGTATTTTGATACTAGAAATGTTTGATTTGGTTTTAAGTTTAAGCTTTCGGTTATATTTTGATTATATTTTTCACATAATTTTATTATATATAATTTTTTAAAGTGATTATATAATGTTATTAGTATTTTCTGTACTGGCTCTTTATTATATATTAGGTTGTTTAGTACTTCTAATGCTTTTTCTGTATTTTTCCTTCCTAAATTATCTGTTAAGTCAAATATTATGCTTTCTATTTTTTTTATACAAAGTTTATCTATTGTTTCTCTTGTTACTTTTCCGCCTTCACCAACGTATTCTATTTGTTTTCTTATCTCATTTATTAAGTCTTGCATGTTACAGCCGTATAGCTTCTATCAAATATTTTATTGTATTATCTTCAATTGTTACTTTATATCCATTACATATTGCTTTTATTCTACTTTCTACTTGTATAGGTTTTAGTTCTTCAAAGTTACATACTTCGCCTAATTTTTCTATTATTTTATATAATTCATTTTTATCTGCTTCTTTCTCTATAAATACAATTGTTACTGTTTCTTTTATTGTTTTTATATTTTCTTCTATGTATGTACTTATTTTATTTACTATTTCAGAATTTGTTTGTACTTTTTTTCTTCCATCTTTTTTTAGTATTCCGTGTTTCTCTTACTACTATTAACTTTTTTGCATATCCAAATGCTGGTGTTTCTATTTCTGATATTAATGTATTTATATTGTTTACATCTATTTTTATATAATTTATTCCTGAAATTAGCTCTCCAAATTTAGTTTTTATTTTTTTTAAGCATGACTCTAAAAGGAAGGTTTCTTCCCCATATAATAAGTATATACTATTTAAATTTCCTTCTTTTAATTCCTTTTCTAAATTTTCTATGGTGACTTGCATAATAAACGTAAATTCCTTTCTTTTACGCTTTTATATTATCATTTTATATTATTAAATTCAAGTTATTTTTTGATTTTATTTTATAGATTCTCTTTTGACTATAATTAGATTTTTGATGTAAAAAACAAAGAGCACAGTGGTGTCATTACCTAAGATGTATTCCCATAGACAGTGCCCTGTGCTCCTATATTTTAATATCTATTATTGTTCTTTTGCCATTTTTCTTGTTTATTTTGATATCATAAGTTTACTTTTCCCATTTTAGTTTTGGTGCTTTAAAGTTTTCATTAGTCCATGCTGTATTTGACCAATAGTTACTTTCACCATTATTTAGTCCTGTTTGTTCACTTCCATTTACTACTTCATATACTGTTGGCATATTACTTAACTTTCCAATATTATTTATATAAGTATTATTATTTGTATATGCATATCCTACTATATTTCCTAAATATTGGCTAGAAGAGCCTATATTATTTGTTGCTATTGTTGTATTGTATTTTACTTGTGTATCATTTGAAATATAACACTCTTTTAAATAACAATATTGAAAGTTTGCTCCTGCAATTCCTCCTGTTCTTGACACACCAGAAATTGTATTACTTCTATTGTAGCAATGTACTATTGTAGATGCACGTGAAGGTTCGTTATTTTGTGTTCCTCCATTAGCGTGGTTATATCCACATATTCCACCTGTATATAGTCCTTTGTTACTAATGTTACCTAAATTGTAAGAATATGATATTAAACCATATGACCTTAGCCTTCCTGCTATTCCTCCGAGTATGTGTATCTTCACTATTTGTTGCTTTTTTACATGTTATTGTTCCTATATTATAGCAATTATATATTTTTGTATGATCTGATCCTTCTGCACAAATACCACTTGCTGTTTGGTCTTCACTTGTTACATTTCCTAAATTATAGCAATATTTTACTATATTATTTAAAGCTGTTGAACTTGCATAACCTAACCTTCCTATAATTCCAGCTGCTAAAGAACCTTTTGATATTATATTTCCTTTATTATATGTTCCTACTATGTTTGTATTTATTGAAGCGCAGCCTACAATTCCTCCTACAGTATTATAGCCAGTTACACTTGCATTATTTCCACAATTTAATATACTTGCATTTGCTATATCTCCTGTTATAGCTCCTACACAAGTATTTCCTGTTATACTTGAGTTTTCTCCTATTATTACACTTGTAATTGTTGCATTTCTATATATATGTGAAAATAATCCTTGATAATCGTCTGTACTATTAATATATAAATTATCAATTATATGATATTGTCCATCAAATGTTCCATGAAAACCCATGTCTCCTTTTCCAATTGGCTCCCAACTTATTTTTTTTCCATTTACATTTTCTCCACATACGCTTGATAAATCTATATCATTTCCTAGTTTAATTACTTTTCCTTCATATGTTAAACCTGTATTTACTTTATCTCTAAACTCGGCTAATTCATTTGCTGTTCTTATTATTTCTTCTGTTTTTTCTATTATTTTTCTTGTTTCTTTTTTTCCATCTTCTGTTATTACTGTAACAGTATATTCTTTATCAAATTCTATTGTTA
>CATNCV010000154.1 GCA_950096965.1 uncultured Clostridiaceae bacterium
TAAATCTTTTTGTTTTAACATTAAATATTCCACCTTCCTATTATTACTAGATTTTCTATTTTTATACTCTTGGGGTGAAATATTTGTTTATAAACTTTCAAGGTGATTTTATCATATATTAAATACAGTATTTCTTTTTAATTATTTACAAATATTCTTAATTGATATAAAATGATATTATTAATTATTAAGGAGTTTTTATATGGAGACATTTATTTCAAAAAGTGAACAAGATACAATTAATTTTGCAAAAGATTTTGCTAGTAATTTAAAGAAACGGTGATATTGTGGTTTTAAGTGGTGAGCTTGGCTCTCGGTAAAACTAAGTTTACTCAAGGAGTTCTTGAGTTTTTTGGTGTTGGTGGTGAAATCTCTAGCCCTACTTTTACTGTTGTAAATGAGCACCATGCTGAAAATATGAATATTTATCATTTTGATGTTTATCGTTTAGATGATGTTGATGAGTTTTATGCTATTGGTGGAGAAGAATATTTTGAAAATGGTATTTGCCTTATTGAGTGGGGTGAAATTATTGAAAGTATTTTGCCTAAACATTATACAAAGATTATTTTTAGGAAAAGCGATACTAATGCTGATTATAGAGAATTACATATTGAGAAAATTTAATCTTTTAACTAATTTTTATATAAATTTTATTATTTATTAAAATGTTATTGACATATATTAGGAATTATAGTATTATATATTTACCTTAAAGATTTACACAATAAATCTTCTCAAATGAGTAAAAAAAGACCGTTGTAGCGCCAACGGTCTTTTTCCTTAATTGTTGAATTCTTTTAGTATGTATAAAACTATAATTAAGGCTATTATCTTCTGTATACCCCTCAAAATGAGTTCCTCCTTTCTACCTTTTAGGTAAAAGGCTACTATAATATATATTATGTAATCATATTTTTCAAGTCTTTCGACAAAGGTTATTAAAACATAACAAAACAACCGATTTTTTGCTATCAGTTGTTTTTCATTATTTAAATTTTACTCACTTATATTCATTCTTAATTTTAATATTTTTTCTCTATAATCATCTATTTCTTTTTTCAATTGTAATATTTGTTTATCATACAGTTTATGTAGTGCATTTACATCTTCTTCTGGAAGTTCTTCTTCTGTTACTATGTCATCTGCTATTAATGTTTGAAGTTTTAATATCCTTTTTTCTTCATCATTTTCTTGTATTTTTATATTACTAATAAAAGTATTTTCCTTTTTAATTTCTTGTACTTCTAAGTTTTCCTTTTTAGAAAATAACTTTTTTAAAAAATTTCCAATTTTTTCTATAATACTTAACCTTACTATTGTAAGCTCTTTTGTGCTATTCTTATCCATTTAGAATGCCTCCAACTATCTTTCATAATCATTTGTATGTTTCTTTTTTTCATCATCATATAATATTTTTTGTATTCTTAAGTTTCTTTCTAGTCTGGTAACTAAATTAGACTTTTGCTTTATAGAAAGAGTATTTAATAACTCTTGATTTATATCTCCTATTTCCATATTAATTCTCCTTTTGTACTATATTAAAATACCATATTTTACCTATATTTTCAATCAATTATTATAATGTAATGCAAAAATAATATTTGTGTAACATTTGTAATATTATTGTAATTTTTTCTTTACTTAAAAATATTTACAAACTTTGTATATTAATGTAGAATATTGACTAAGAAAAGAGGGAATTATTTTGAAAATTTTAAGTATTGATACTTCTTCTAAAATATGCTCTGTTTCTGTTTTAGAAGATAATAATGTAATTATTGAAAAAAATATTGATGATAGCCTTACACATTCGCAAAAGTTAATGCCTATGATTGATAATATTTTAAACGAATTAAATATGAAACTTACTGATTTTGATTTATTTAGCTGCAGTGTTGGACCTGGTTCCTTTACAGGAGTTCGTATTGGTGTTTCTACTATTAAGGCTTTTTGTGATGTTACAAATATACCAGTTACAGGTGTTAGCTCTTTAGAGGGTTTGGCTTATAATAGTTTAAGTTTAAATATTAAAAATAATACAGATGTTGTATGTGCTTTAATTGATGCTAAAAATGATAATGTTTATTGTGGCATTTTTAAAAATGAAATTAATGAATTTGTTCAATTAGAAGATTTATGTGCTAAAAACATAAATGAAGTATTAAATATTTTAGATAGATATTCTTCATCTTCTATTTTATTTATTGGTGATGGTGCTATTTATCATAAAGATTTAATTTTAGAAAAGATTTCTAATTCAACATTTGTAGAAAATGAATTTAATAAACAAACTTCAGTTAGCATTGGAATAGCTGGTTTTAATAAATATAATAAAGGGATTTATGGAGATTCAAGCTCTCTTTCTCCTCTATATTTAAGAAAATCTCAAGCAGAACGTGCTTTAGACGGTGAAAATTAAGACCAAAAGTGGCTTTTATTCATGGGCAAACTAAGAGAGGCTACTTCCCTACATTATAACTATTAAATTACTTTACTAGTTATAAAACAAGAGTGGCTTGGCGTTAAAGGCTATTAAAGGTAGATGCCCATTACAATACATAATATAAATAGGAGATTAAAAATATGTTTGATATAGCTAAAATGGTAATTCATACAATGAATGTTTCTGATTTGGAGGAAATTAAAGAAAATTTATTTGAAGATTTTGATAATTTTTGGAATTATGAAATATTTAAGGAAGAACTTGTAAATAATAATTCTAGCTATTTAGTTGCTCGTT
>CATNCV010000155.1 GCA_950096965.1 uncultured Clostridiaceae bacterium
TAAAAAAAGGAGTGTGATAAAATGTTAGATTTTGAAGAAAGTTCTAAAAAATTAAATAATATGCAAATAAAATTAAAAGAAATAGGTGAGTCACTTTGACATTGTTAAATTACAAAATGAATTATTAGAGCTAGAAAGTAAAACAACAAATGCAGAATTTTGGAATGATAATAAAAATTCATCTTTTGTATTAAAGCAAATAAGCAATTTAAAATCTAAAACAGAAGAATATAAAAGAGTAAGTAATGAGCTTAAAGATGCTATTGAATTAATAGAATTGTTAAAATTAGAAACAGATGAGCAATGCTCGCCCCTACAAGATGAATTAGGTATATCCATAAATAAGTTAGAAAAGGATATAGAAAAACTAGAAATTAATACATTATTATCAGCAAAATATGATAATAATAATGCAATAATAACTCTTCACCCAGGAGCAGGAGGAACAGAAAGTTGTGACTGGGTGCAAATGTTATATAGAATGTATACTAGGTGGGCTTCTTCAAATGGATATGAAGTAAAAGAACTTGATTACTTAGATGGGGAAGAGGCAGGTATAAAAAGTGTTACTGCACTAATATCTGGTCCATATGCTTATGGTTATTTAAAAGGAGAAATGGGAGTACATAGGTTAGTTAGAATTTCACCATTTGATAGTGGAGGAAGAAGGCATACATCATTTGCTTCACTTGAAGTATTGCCAGAAATAACAGAAGATGTAGAAATAGAGATAAACCCAGATGATTTAAGAATAGATACATATAGAGCCTCACGGAGCAGGTGGGCAACATGTAAATAAAACATCATCAGCAGTAAGAATAACACATATACCAACAAACACAGTAGTATCTTGCCAATCTGAACGTTCACAAATACAAAATAGAGAAACCGCAATGAAAATGTTAAAGTCTAAACTATTAGATATGAAAGAAAAAGAGCATAAAGATAAAATAGAAGACTTAAAAGGAAACCAAATGGATATAGCATGGGGAAGCCAAATACGCTCATATGTATTTTGCCCATATACTATGGTAAAAGACCATAGAACAAACTATGAAGTAGGAAATGTACAAGGAGTAATAGATGGAGATTTGAACGAATTTATAAATAGCTATTTAAAATGGAATAAACAAAATAAAGAGGATTAGAAAATGAAATGGAATGAAATATATGAAAAAAACAAATGTAGAAAGTCAAGAGAAATAGAAGCTGTAAAAAAAGATATAATATTAAAAGCAAAATTAAAAAACTTTATAAATGAATACTCAAAATTTATATATATAACTTTATTAATAATTTCAGTATTACTAATTATATCCTTTTATTCTAATATAAAGGCACTAATAACTACCTTTCTAATGTTAATAATAATAGTGCTTTGTACTATATACTTTAATACATTTACAATTATTTGTAAAAATAATAAAATGATAGTGAAACAAAATAACCAGAAGTTACAAATAGACTATTCAAATTTAAAAAATATTTATATTGAGAAAAAACAGAGTAGAATATTCTTAAAAAAAATAAATGATTTTTCTCTAATGATATTATATAAAGCGTCAAACAACAATATTAGCAATATCCAATTGCCAACACTATTTTTAAATAAAAAAGACATTCAAAGGTTTTTAGATATTTTTGAAATCAAACAAGTAAAAAGTAATAACATGGCAAAAGCACAAAAGTATCAACTAAGAAGGCTATTAATAAAGGCAGGACTATTTATATTTGTATGGGTAGTAATTATAATTACAATAGTATTAAATAAATAAGGATATATTTGAAGATGAAAAAACTAAGTTCAAATAGGTGTAAATACAAAATGACAAAAACATACAAATATTTTGACTTTGGAAATTAGAAATAATAAAAAAGTATAGAACACTAGAAAACACATATAAGCCAATTGGTTTATATGTGTTTTTGGTTATCAATTTCTAAATTACAGTTCTAAAATAGACAAGACCTGAATATATATTTATTAATACAATTAGTTTTAAGGAGGTAGGGCATATGCCTATAGAAGATAGAAAAATGATGAATACTAATATAATACAAAATTTGGTATTAGAAAATAGAGAAAAACTTAGTATATCTGGAGTACTTGATGTTCTTAGTTTTGATGATCAAGTAGTAATTGTAGAAACAGAGCTTCGGATTACTTACTGTAAAAGGTGATAATTTAAGAATAAATAAATTAAGCTTAGATACTTCGGAAGTAGTAGTTGAAGGCGAAATATACAATTTAGCATACAGTGAAAATGACTTAGATAAAAAGCAATCAAGTATATTAGGTAAAATTTTTAAGTAGAAGGTGATGAATTTGGATAATACAATAGCAATGCAATTATATTCTTTATTAATTTTTACTATTAGTGGAGTTGCTATTGGTATATTTTTTGATATTTTTAGAATATTAAGAAGAACATTTAAAACACCAGATATAATTACATATATAGAGGACACAATATTTTGGATTTGCACTGGTATATTTTTCTTATTTCTTTTATTTAAATTCAATAATGGACAAATAAGAAATTATGTGATTATAGGAATAATAATGGGAGTAGTTATTTATATATTAACAATAAGTAAATATTTCATAAAAATAAATGTTAATA
>CATNCV010000156.1 GCA_950096965.1 uncultured Clostridiaceae bacterium
TAAAAAAGAATATGAAAAAATATTTAATATATAAAAGGAGGACAAGCATATGAATTTAATGGAAAATAATTTACAAGAAAATAATATTTCAAATAATATAGAAATAGGAAAGAAACAAAATAATTTTTTAGAAACGACATTAGGAAAAACAATAAATGTAGGAATGGATATAGGACTTCGAATGTTACTTCCAGATTTAATAGAAAATCAGGTAATAGAAATAAAAGATACTTTATTAAAAGAAGGACTTTCAGAAGGAATAAAAAAAGTAGTTTCATCTGCAATAGATTTAGGGAAAAGTGCTATGCGGGATATTTACAGGAAATTTTGAAAATATATCGCAAATGCAAACAGCAGTACAAAAAGGAGGAATAATAGATGGAATGTCAGATACTATAGATTATGTACTAGAAAAGACACAAAAAAGTGGAATATTACCAACAGCAATAGCAAGAACAATACGTACAGGAAAAAATACATTATTAAATAATGTAGCAAATAATATTGAAAATGAATTTAATGGACAAATAAGAAGTGTAGAAAGACTTCAAAGATATTCTAATAATTGGAAAGAATGTTTTAATAATAAAGACTTTCAAGGAATGACAACTCAAATATATAAAATAAGAGCAGAATTAAAAGAACTAGTACCAATGGAAAACACATTAAAAGAAGCAAGAACAATAGAAAACCTACATAATTTAATAAAAAATAATGGGAAAGATTTTAATTTGAGTTCAGAACAGCAAGAATTAGCGAAAATGCTTATTTAAAGATTTTCCACTCAATGTGTGGAAAATTCTACAATAGTAAAAAGGATTTTCTAGACATTATCTGGAAAATTAAAAAAAGCTTAATATTAACAAATATAAGTTATTAAAAACATTTCAGACGCATTGCGTTAAGAATTTAATAAATTATATAATTATTAATTTATTAAAATTATCGACACATTGTGTCGATAATCTAAAATATCATTTATAAGACTAATAAAAATAAGAAAACTAACAATAAAAAATATTAAATTAAATATAAGAAAGAAGGCAAAATGAATTTAGAAAAAACAAATAGTAATCTTAACATTATTAAATATCAAAATACAGAAAATATATTTGAAGATATATGTATTATTATTGACTCTGCCCAAAACTATGCATATAAATCTGTTAATATTGCATTAGTAGAGAGAAATTGGTTAATAGGATATAGAATTGCTGAAGAAGAACTAAAAGGAAGTAATAGAGCTGATTATGGAGTAGAAATAATTAAAAAGTTATCTAAAGAGCTAACAAAAGAATATGGAAATATATTTATTTCTAGAAATTTATATTATTTTTTAAGATTTTATAAAATGTTTCCAAACATTTTGAACACACTGTGTTCAAAATATAATAACTTACTTTCATGGAGTCATTATAGAACTTTATTGCAAATAAATGACGAAAAAGCAAGAAATTGGTATGAAAATGAATGTATAAAAGAAACTTGGAGCGTAAGAACCCTACAACGAAATATCTCATCACAATATTATTACAGACTATTAAAATCACAAATTAAAGAACCAGTAGTTAAAGAAATGAAAGAAAAAACAAATGATGATTTATTAAATAAATTAGAATTTATAAAAAATCCAGTAATAGCAGAATTTTTAGGTTTTAGTCCAGAACAATCTTTTACAGAATCAGATATAGAAAAAAGTATAATAACTAATATTCAAAAATTTTTAATAGAACTAGGAAAAGGATATGCTTTTGTAGCAAGGCAATTACATATACATACAGAAAAAGAAGATTATTATATTGATTTAGTCTTTTATAATTACATATTAAAATGTTTTGTATTAATAGATTTAAAAACAAGTAAAATAACACATCAAGATATAGGTCAGATGGATATGTATATTAGAATGTTTGATGAATTAAAAAGAGGAGAAGATGATAACCCAACAATAGGAATTATACTATGTTCAGATACAGATGAAGACATTGCAAAATATTCTATGCTAAATGGAAGTGAAAAATTATTTGCAAGTAAATATAGTTTATATCTACCTACAAAAGAAGAATTACGTGCCGAAATAGAAAGTCAAAAAGCTATTTTTAATATGCAACAGCAAGAAAAAAGCAAAAAATAAAAGAAAATAAAAATTAACTTAACAGTTGATTTAAATAATAAATAATGATAATATAAAGGAGAAAAGAGATGCCAGTAATTTCAAAATTTTACGGAATAGTAATAAAAATATATTTTATGCAAAAAGAGCATAATCCACCACATTTACATGCTATATATGGAGAATATATGTCAGCTATAAATATTGAAACATTAGAAGTAATAGAAGGAGATTTACCAGAAAAAGCATTAAAATTAGTAAAAGAGTGGATACTAAAAAATAAAAAAGATATAATGAATATATGGGAAACACAAAATTTTAGAAAAATAAAGCCATTAGAATAGGGGGATAATAAAATGTTTCACAAAATAAAAAATATAATTCCAAAAGAAAATTTAATAATTATAGCAGAATTTGAAAATGGTATAATAAAACAATATGATATAAAAAAAATATTAGATAAAATAGA
>CATNCV010000157.1 GCA_950096965.1 uncultured Clostridiaceae bacterium
ATTTTTCGAATTGTTTATATATAATTCCTTTCCTATCATTTATAATGTCATCTATTAAATTATTCATCATATATCTAGTTCATTCGTATTCATCATATGTCTTGCTTCTTTTTTCTATGAGAGTATCACCATTTTTTAATTTATTAATGATTTCTTTTTTAGCTATAGTAGATAATGTATTCTTTATTGATAATTCTTTGTCTGGAACATCTTTTTCTATTAGTTCTGTGCATATATTCATTAATTTTTGAGCTCCATTTGGTATAATAAATACATTTCCTATTAAATTATATTTAATTCTCCCAACTCTTCCTATTAAATTTTTAAAATCAATTTCATTTTTTATTATCTTTGATGAATCTTTTACATTTATGAACAAATTATCTGCTGGTAAATTTACTCCTTCCAGTAATGTACTAGTACAGAAAATTGTATTTATTGTTTTATCTTTATATAAATTCTCAATATGTTTTCTTACAGAATTAGGTATATAACCAATGTGATAAGCCACACCTTTAGATAGCATATCAATTAACCAATAATCTTCATGTATTTCATCTTTTATATATTTTTTCACTTTCTTTAAGTAGTCATTCTCTTCTATTGGCTTACTATTTTTTGAATACTCTAACGCATAATCGATTGCTTCTTTTTTACTTTCACAATATACTAAATTTTTTCGATTTTTCCCTAATTGCCCCAATATATAGTTAATATCGAATTTTTCAATTTTATCATATTCTAATTCAATAAAATTCAAGCTTAAGTCATTATAAATTCTTATACATTTACTATTATAATCAATCATAAATTTTTGTTGATTAACTGGCGTAAATTCAAATACACTAGAACTTTTGGTGCCTATCTCTGGTAATAAATCTAGAAATTCACTCGGATTTTTTATTAGTGGAGCAGAAAAATATATATTAGGAACATTATCTTGACTTCTTAGAATATCCAATATTTTATAAAAATACATTGTTCTAGTATCTTTATAAAATAGTTTATGAGCTTCATCAATAAATACATAATTCACTTTTATATTACTATTAATTAAATGACTTAATAATCTCTCTTGTGTATAAATCATTATATAATTAAATTTGTCATTTTCGTTTGTTTCATTATATGTATTAATAACTTTATAATTCTTATCTTTTAATAATATATTCAATTCTGTAATAAAATCACTTGTAATTTCTGAAATTAATGCTTTTGTTGGTACAACGACAACATAATTCTTTTTATTATTCTTCTTTATTTGATTTATAATAAATTTCCTTATTACAAAAGTTTTGCCCATTGATGTTGGTCCCGAATAGCTATAAAATTTTTCCTTTTGAAGAGTACTATATATATTTTTTTGATCCCTTA
The DNA here is from genome assembly GCA_950096965.1 of uncultured Clostridiaceae bacterium. GTDB lineage: Bacteria > Bacillota > Clostridia > TANB77 > CAG-508 > UMGS1663. The sequence continues at coordinate 1,375 of CATNCV010000157.1, forward strand.
CAAAATAATTTTCTTCGTCATTTGGCTCTATTTTATATAGTTCCTTTTCTATATACTGACTAATAAATTCGCGTACATCTGAATCAAAATAACTATTTTCTCTTATCCCCCTATAGTTTTTTATACTACTTAAAACTGATATATATATTTTTTTAATTTCCTCATTTTCTGGGTATAATTCTTTTAATAACACTACAATATTCTGTGCAATATTATTGTGTTTTTGTTTTTTTAAATCATTTGTAGATTTTGATAATATATCTGCAAATCTTAATAAATCTTTTATATTTATAGAATTTTCCTTTTCTATATCTGTGATATTAAAAATATTTATTGCATATTCCTTTATCAGATTTGTATACAATGATATTAAATATGAGTTTTTTTCTATATCACTATATATGTATTCTCCTAATTCCATATTTTCTCCTATCCTAATATATATTTCATAATTTCTTTTCTATCATCCTTTGCATTATTAAATGGTAATATATACACATAAAAAGAATATCTATTCCAATTATTCTCATTAATTTTCTTCTTTAAGTTATTTACTATAGTATTACTATTTTTTTCTATCTCTTCTTCTATGATTTTTATTGCTTGAGTAAAAGAGACATTTTCTATATTTACATTTAAACTATAGCCAATAAAAATACCAAATGCTTTATTTGTAGCTACATCTTTTGCATTTGCATTAGAAGGTACTATTATTTTCTTCAATTCCTCTGCTTCTTCCAAAGTGAATTTTTCTTTAAAAATATTCTCATTAACTAAATCAACTTCAAAATCTTCTTGTTTTATATGGTCTTGTATAGAATCTATTGCATCAGAAATTGCATTTGATATACTATTTTCTATTTTTGCTTCTCCTATTACTAAATCAAATACTTTGTATCCATCTTTCTCATATGAGTGTAAAAATACTCCATCAGCTCCTTTAACATAGTCATTTTTATTTGTTTTTAGTTCCATTTTACTTAATATTTTAGGTGCATTTAAATCACATTCCATAAATAGATATAGTAAAATTTCTCCCAACTCAGAGCCACTACCATTATCCTTTTCATTCTTTATCTCTCTAAATTTATTTAAAGCTTTCGCATATAATCCATCTGCCACATTTTTTCAATTGCTTCATTAATTTCTCTTCTAGAATATACATAATTTTTTATATTATTTGCAAC
>CATNCV010000158.1 GCA_950096965.1 uncultured Clostridiaceae bacterium
GAAGGAAGGAGGAAGGAAGGAAGGAAGGAAGGAAGGAAGGAAGGAAGGAAGGTATTTTCAAACAAATAAAATTAATCCGGGCAGTGGTGTCACATGCCTCTAATCCCAGCATTTGGGAAGCAAAAACGTTCAGATTAATGGTTCAAGGCCAGCCTGGTCTACAGAGTGAGTTCCAGGACAGCCAGGGTTACACAGAGAAACCACATCTTGAAAAAAAAGAAAAATAAATAAAACAAATAAAATTTAAAAATTAAAAAATAGAAAATAAAATAATAAAATGAAAATTAAATAATAAAAAATAAGAAGTAGAAGCTGAAAAAAAGAAATTATATTTTAGAATAAATAATAAAAAAATAACTAAAATCTAACTTTCAACCTTCAACTTCCAACTTCTATAAAAGGAGGAATTTAAAATTTTAGAAGAATTAATTAAAAATAAATTAATTAAAAATAAATTAATAAAAATAAAAGAAATAAAAAATAATGAAAATAATTTAGAAGGTATTTTTTGTGAAAAAGATTTTATTAGTCCTAGTTATATTAATATAACAAATCCAAAATATATAGAAATAGATAATATGTATTTTTCTACATTATTGATAACAAATTATTACCATGAGCAAACTGATTTATTGTTAAAGTCAATAATTGATTCAAACATTAATATGAATATATCTATATTTTACGAAAAACAAGACCCATATAAAGTAGTAAAAGATTTAACATATCATATAGGAAATGTAGGTGTAGATTTGAAAAATATAAATGAAAATAGAGAAGATATAGAAATTGCAGCATTTACATATAAAGATGCAAAATATATTAGAAAAGAAATTCAATTAAATAATGAAGATTTATATTTTTTATATATTTATATAACTGTATATTCCGAGGATAAAAAAGAATTAGAATATATATTAAATAAAATAGAAGGAATAATTCAAAGTAAAGGAATGCAATTACGAAGGGGGTATTTTAGAGAAGAACAAACTTTTAAAGCTTGTTTACCTTTTATGCAAAATAGTAATGATATAAAACAAGTTACAAAAAGAAATGTATTAACATCTGGTTTAGTATGTACATATCCATTTATATCTTCATCCATTTTTGATGAAGAAGGAATTTTTATAGGTACAAATATTTATAATAATTCTTTAATATTTATTGATAGATATAATTCAAATAAATATAAAAATGCAAATATGTGTATATTTGGAACAAGTGGTGCAGGTAAATCTTTCTATGTTAAATTATTAGCATTAAGGTTTAGGTTGTTAGGAATAGAACAATATATAATAGACCCAGATAGAGAATATACAAAATTATGTGAGAACTTAAATGGAACTTTATTAAAAATAGGCCCTAGCTCTACATCTTACGTCAATATTTTTGACATACGAAAAGAAAGTTTAGAAGAAGGAGAAGGCGGATATTTAGCAACAAAAATACCAAATTTAATAGGATTTTTTAATTTGATTTTTGGAAGTATAAATGAAGAAGAAAAAGCAATATTAGAAGAAAAAATAATAGAAGTATATAAACAAAAAGGAATAACATTTGATGATAAAAGTTTATATAAAGCAGAAAAAAATAGAGTAACAATAAAACCAATATTTAAAGAAACTTATGATATGCCAATATTAGAAGATTTTTATAATTTATTAAATAAAGATGAAAGAACAAAAATATTTAAAACAAAATTAATACCATTTGTAAAAGGTTCACTTAAATTTTTTAATCAATATACAAATGTAGAATTAAATAATAAATTAATAGTAGCAGATGTATATGAATTAGGAGAAGAAAATTTAAAATATGGAATGTTTTTATTTACTACATTATTTTGGGATAAAATAAAAAAAGATAGAACTGTAAAAAAAGCAATTTATTTAGATGAAATTTGGAGACTAATTGGAGTAACATCAAATAAAGAAGTAGCAAGTTTTATTTATAAAATATTTAAAACAATAAGAAAATATGGAGGAAGTGGTGTAGCAATTACACAAGATATTTCAGATTTATTTAGTTTAGAAAATGGTGCTTATGGAAAAAGTATTTTAAATAATTCAGAAATAAAAACATTTTTTTCACTAGAAGAAGAAAATATAAAATTACTTTCAGAATTTACAAATTTATCAGAAAAAGAAAAGATAGAAATTAAGTCACTAAAAAGAGGAGAATGTTTAATGTTTGTTGGAGATGACCACATTCTTACTAAAATAGAGAGCTCAGAAGAAGAAAGAAAAGTAATTGAATAGTAACGGATAAAAGAAAAAGAGAGAATTATTGAAACACTAAAAATTAATATACATAAAGTATAAAGAGAAAAGAGGGATTGTTATGAAAAATATAATAACTGCATTATGTAATTCAATCGTCAATGATAAATTAAAAGAAATAAATGAATTTAATATACTAGCAAATGACATTCAATATCAAGAAGGTATATTCGAAATATTAGAAAATAGAAAAGAAATTGATTATTTAATATTAAGTGAATTTTTACCAGGTGAATATGAAATAAAAAAATTAATAGAAAAAATAAAAGAAAAAAATA
>CATNCV010000159.1 GCA_950096965.1 uncultured Clostridiaceae bacterium
CGCTATTGTTTTCACAGCAATGGCACTCGGCAACATAGAGCCTCAATCCTTCCCCAACTATTTTAAAATCGGCATGGCAATTTGTCTTGCTGTGGGTGCGATGTGGTACATCTTTGTGTACCTCCAATTTTGGGAATTTGCATAAAACGATATGAAATATATTAAATATAAAAGTTTCAGAATATTTATAAAATATTTTAGAAAAAAATACAACTTATATATTTGGAATACAATAAAAAGACATTTTGTAGTATTTCATAGAAAAGATAATATTCTTAGAATAAAAAATAGAAATTAAAAATTATAACAGAGTAGTAACAAAATTAAAAAGTTCCCAAAAGTGACAGATACCCCAATTGGAAACGTCCCCAATTGGAATGGGAAAGAAAGGAATGAAAAAATATGAATAAAAAACTAACAAAATTAACCAGTAGTCTACTACTAACAACAATGCTAGCATACACAACACCTATCCTAGCATTCACTAAAGAAGAAACAGTATATTCAAAAATAAATACAAAAGGAGAAAACTACCAAACAATAGTAAGTACACACTTAAACAACAAAAATGAAGAACAAATTTTAAACGATTTAACGGACTTAATAAATATAGAAAACACAAATGGAGATGAAGACTTTAAACTAGATGGAGAAAATATAATCTGGAATGCAAATGGTTCAGATATTTATTACCAAGGAGAAAGCAAAAAAGAACTTCCAGTAGAATGTAATATAAAATATGAACTTAATGGAGAAGAAATAGATTCAAGCGAAATAGTAGGAAGAAGCGGAAAAGTAAAAATAACAATAGAATATAAAAATAATGATTCACATACAGTTACAATAAATGGGAAAAAACAAACTATGTACACACCATTTACAGCAATTGCTATGACCTATTTTGACAATTCACAAAATAAAAATATAGAAGCTAAAAACGCTAAAATTATAAATGATGGAACAAAAACAATTATAGCAGGTATTGCTATGCCAGGAATGCAAGAAAGTTTAAATATTTCTAATAAAAAAATAGAAATACCAAGCAAATTAGAAATAGCAATGGAAACTTCAAAATTTGAACAAAATAATATAATAACATTTATAACACCTAAAATATTAGAAGAAAATATATCATTTGATAAGCTAAACAGTTTATACAAAAAAGTAGATGAAATGCAAGTAGCTAGTAAACAAATAGAAGAAGGAGCAAATATTTTAAAAGAAGGAACAACAGAATTTAGCAAGAAAACACAAGAATTTAATAATGGTATGAAACAATTTGAAGAAGGTGCAAATAAAGCAAGTAATAGTTATAAAGAAATTGACAATGGAATAAACCAAGTAACTAAAGGAAGTAAAGATTTAAAAAAAGGTAGCATAGAATTAAAAAATGGATTAACAGTTCTTTCTAAGGGACTTTCTGGAATGCCAGAAAATATAGAAAAACTATATAGGGGAAGCAATACAGTTCTAGCAGGTTTAAATGATAATAAGGAAACAAAAGAGCCAGGACTTATGACAGGAGTAAATACATTAGCAGGTAGTCTAAATGATACAATGTTGAACTTAGAAAAAAGTTTAAATACAATGAAAACAAGTTGTGAAGAAGGAATGACAAAATTGACACAAGACAATATTGCCTTAAATTCAGTAATTGGAACATTAAATGGTCAAACTCAAAGTGTTCAAATTGAAACATTAAAACAGGTAGTAAAACAAAATGAAGAATCTATAAAAGAATACAACAGTAAAATACAATATATTAATGCTCAGCTAAAAGAATTGAACACTAAAAAGATAGAAGGAAAAAAGGATATTTCAAAAATAACAACAGGAATGAAAGAAGTTCAAAATGGAGTAAGTGAGTTAACAAATGGGTTAGGAAAATTAAATGCTGCATCAAGTATACTGCCAGAAAACTTAAATAACTTAGTACAAGGTTCAAAAAAATTAACTAATGGAACAGAAGAATTAAATAAAGGGACAACAGCATTAAGTGCAGGATCAAAACAAATGAATCAAGGTCTAAATACATTAAAAGAATCAAGTAGAATACTTACAAATGGCTCAAATACTTTGACACAAGGTGCACAAACAATAAATAATGGAAGTATTGAATTAGCACAAGGAATAACAACATTTAATCAAGAAGCAATAAACAAAATATGTAGTTATATAAATTCAGATATAAAAGAAATAGCTATAAGAGCAGAAAAATTACAAGAACTATCAGAAGAATATGCAAGCTTTACAAAAGCCAGTAAAAATACAGCAAAAGAAGTTAAGTTTATATTAATAACAGATAGTATAAAAATAAAAGAAGAAAAAAGTGAAAATGAGAGACTATCGTAAAAGTTGTGTAAATCGGATTTCCTTCCGATTGATAACTTGAAAAAAATTAATATTTTAATAACTAATTTTATTTTAACTATATTTTTCTAAAAAATCAATCTTTTAGAAAAAGTT
>CATNCV010000160.1 GCA_950096965.1 uncultured Clostridiaceae bacterium
TAGCCGTTTTATAATTGTTAGTTACATTATTTTTAGTAGTTACAATTTGATTTACAATGTTTTGAGGTGTTGGATTTTTTGCTGTATTTATTAGTGCTTTTCCTACATCTACTACTGTTTTTACTGTTGCTTTTCCATATTCCCATAATTCTTTCCAGAAATGTCCTGTTGGGTCTGTATAATTTACTGGGTCATTATTTGTGTATAGGTATTGGTTTCTTTCGTCTATTATGATATTTGCTATTGATTAATATCTAGCACAATATTAATTAATATTGTGCTAGATATTGATTTATAGTATAAATGTTTAAATTCTAATATCTTTATCTTTAGGCTTTTTTTCTAATATTGGACTTAAAATTGGTTCTTTTTCAGTTAATATCTCTATTACTGTATCTACAGTATCAAATATAATATAATTTTTTAGATTTGTTGTCGGTCTTGTACCTGAAACATTTTTTTCAAATTCTTGCATTGTCTTAGAATCTTGAATTAGTAATATACTACTCTTTTTTTGTGTATTATCTTGAAACTCATAATTTCGTTGGATATATGCATTTTCTATGGCACTTCTTATATCCCAGACACAATCAAAAGATATTTTATATTTTTCTTTGTTAGTTGCAGTAAAATAAATTTCATAAAATTGATTTCCACCTACTATTTTGTCTATTAATTCAATTTCTATAATAATTTTACAATTCAATAATTTTTCTTTCATTTTGTTCTCCTTTAATAACGAATTTTAATACTTTTAGCAGTAGTAGGATTATATATTTCAAGAGATGGTGTTCCATTTAATGTCGTTGACGGATGAATATTTACAGTTTGTCCATCTTTAATATATTTTACTAATATATTCTACTAATAATTTAAAATATACTAATATCCTTGCATTGTATATCTACATACAACGGATACATATTTATTTTTATAGTATAATAATCATCTTTTTCTTTAACATCTATATTTTGTAGAAAATACGGTATTTGTTGGATTGTATAATCCTTTATCGGTTTTTCTTTAGCATATTCTTTTATATGTTTAAAGTTAACATCATAGCATCCAGTAAATATAATATTTACTTCTTTTTCATCATCAAAACTTATATTAACTTCATCAGCAAAGTAATTACATTCTATTTTATTAACTCTTGCATCTATATAATTAGTTTTATTTATTTCTTTTTGTATTTCTATACTATTCATATATATATCTCTCCTTAATTATTGTATGGAATATGTGCTGAAGCATCTTTATATTTAACTATATTGCCAGCACTATCTAAACTATTTCCTTTTGAATCATATAAATGCATATGTTGATAATTTGTAACACTATCTGCTGGGTCAATTCTTATTCTAATATTACCATTTGCATCTTTAATGTGTACAAATCCATTGTTTTCTGTATATGTCCAATCATTAGGTATATTATTTTTCAATTCATCTTTCTTCATCTTTGTTGCTTTTCTAACATCAAAATCGTTATTTGAATTTGTATTAGTATTATTTCCTCCATTTAATCCACCATTTCCAATAAATAATGCTGATGATAAACTTTCTGTCGTTGTAGCTATTATTTGTCCTACTTGTGAAGCACTTACAAATCCTTGTTCTAATGCTAATGTTCCCTGTCCACCTATTATTGTTGTAATAAAACTTGTTCCTGATTCTGCTGCCTTATCTACTCTTCCTAAAAACAGACTAACAATTAGTGGTACAAAGTTTCCTCCAATATATCCTACATCGTATGAAAATTGTGCATCTTCATTTGTTGCAATTTTGTCTCTTATAGCATTATTAACTGGTTTAACTAATTTGTTATTTACTTCTTCTATTCCTTCAAAAATACTGTTTGGATTATTTGTTTGGCTGTATCGTACAATTCCATTTACTAATCCTATATTTCCACCAACAAAATTACTTACTGCTCCTACTAATACTCCTGCAATAGAATTTCCTGTTGTCTCCATTGATTTTTCTAGTCCTTCTTTTACTTTTTCATACCAAGGTCTATCTGTATTTCCATTTGAAATTTCTATTTTTCCTAAACTACTTTCACATAGTTTTTTCATATTTTCTTGTAAGTAATCAGCTAATTGGTGTGCTTCTGCTGTGTTTTGTTGCCTTAAGTATCTGATTTGATTTTCAAGTTCTTTTGATTTTTCTGCTTTACTATTAACCGCTGCTCCTCTGTTGCTATTTGTTGTTGGTAGTTTTGGTCCTTGTGCTACTGCTATTGTTTGTCTATTATTAGAAGTAGTTGTTTTTTTAGATTTTTCAATATTGTTTTTAGCCGTTTTATAATTGTTAGTTACATTATTTTTAGTAGTTACAATTTGATTTACAATGTTTTGAGGTGTTGGATTTTTTGCTGTATTTATTAGTGCTTTTCCTACATCTACTACTGTTTTTACTGT
>CATNCV010000161.1 GCA_950096965.1 uncultured Clostridiaceae bacterium
GCTTACATGCAACAGGAATGTATACAAATGACGAAAAAATGATGTTATGGTGTATAAGCTCAAGAAATGAAACAATAAGAATAAAGCAAATATGCAAAAAAATAGACAAAAATTCATTTATAGTAATTTCAAATGCAAGAGAAGCTTATGGAGTTGGTTTTAAAAGAAACTAAATTTTTTATTTATATAAATGTTGACTATAAAAAAAGTGTAATATATAATGAACATAATGGAATTGAAGATGACCAAAAAGGTGGAGAAAGAAATGGAAAATAAAACTAAAAAATTCGTAGTATTTATGATAATTATAATGCTTTTAATTGTTTTTTTAGGAATAACAATTAAAATAATGGCAGAAAATAGCATTTTAAATAAATTTGTATATGGAAAAAAGCAAAGTATACAAAATGAAGTACAAACAATAATAGACCAAACAAAAGAGAGTATACAAAGTTTAGAACAAAGGGATGCAGAATTGTCAGATATAAAGGCTAAATTTGAAGAATTAGGATATATAATTGATGAAGATAATGGGGAAATGATGTATAAAGATTATATAGTAATTATAGATGATAATTTAAATATATCAGAAGTAAATTCAATAGAAACAAATGCATGGTATGAAATATCAAGTAAAGATAGTGATGGAACTTATACAGTATTAATTATAATAGAAAACAAAAAAGGGATAGAAAGTATAATATCAGATGATTTGACATTAAACACTGAAGGAAAGACTTATATTGCACTTGACAAAAAGTGCAAAGAGGGGGATGTTTTTCAATTTAAAATAAAAGTAAAAGGAGAAACTAAACAAGACGTATATACTATGGTTGCGACTACAAAGCCAAAAATAATAGTAGAAAATATGGATAAATATAATGATGGAACAACTAAAACAATAAAAATAGAATACCCTGACAATGAAAATTTAATACATTATTATAGTCTAGATAAAGGAAATACATGGCAAAGATATAATGGAGAGATGGATGTTACAATTTCAGACGATACTTATGTAATAGCTAAAAGTGAATTCGATAATGGAAAAACAATGCATAATTACAATAACTATATGGTAGGAGGAGTAACCAAAAACCATGGAATATTAGGAGAAATAGAAAGAATAAATGAGAATGGAATTATAGATATTACAGAAAATGGAGTAACATATTCAGCTAGAGTATACTATTTTGAAGGTGACCAAGCATGGACAGAAGATAAAGTATTTGGAACACAAGAGGATATAGGAACTAGCACAACAGAAGCTAAAAATACAATTATTGTAAAAGTAAATGGAAATTTAAACATAGAAAGTGGAGTTACAGTTACAACTTATTCAACAAAATATGGAGGTCCTAAAGGACTTATATTATACTGTACAGGAACATTAACTAATAATGGTACAATTTCAATGACAGGAAAAGGGGCAAAAGCAACGGGAGAGAATGTATATTTATATAAAAATAATCTTATAATCGAGGGAAATAAAGGAATATTTGATGAATTGAAGCATGATGTAGGTGAATATGAATATATACCAGCAGTAGGAGCTAATGGTGGAGATGAAATAGATTTTAATTTTTTAAATGGAACATATAATGGAAACAATGGATATAATGGAACAAAAAGGCAAACAGGCGGAGGTGGAACAGGTTCAGGAAGATCATGGAATAAGAGAAAGGTTATAATAGGTAAAGGTGGAAATGGAACATCGTATTCTGGAGGAACAGGTTCAGGTGCAGCAAATTCAGATGGCTCTGGAGGAGGAAATGCTATTTCAGCAGAACCATCTTCAATAGGAGGCGCAGGCTCAAATGGTGTAGTAAAATCTGGAAATCAAAGCGGATATGGACAAATATCTATAGGGGGTACAGGAAACCCTAGTGGAAGTTATGAAACTTATAAGATGACACCAGCAACTTATGAAGAAAAAAATGGTACAGGGGGATTATTAGTAGTATATTCAAAAACAATAAACAATAATGGAACTATACAAGCAGATGGTATTTCATCTTCAAATGCAACTAAGCTAGCAACAACATATGGAAGAATAGATACAGGACGGAGCCTCAGGAGGAGGAAGTGTAAACATATTTTATACAATGTCTATAGATAAAGGAACTATTACAGCAAATGGAGGAATAAATGTTACTAGAAATGATGGGGCAAAAGGAGGCAATGGAGGAAATGGAAGTATATCGATAGGACAACTATTGTTAGGAAGATATGTAGACATTCTAAGCCCAGAATTTTAATAGAAAAAATATATATAAACAAAGAATAGAATAAGACTAAGATTTAAATATTATGAAAAAAGGGAATATTTACTATAAGAAGTGGTATTATATTCTCTTTTTTTATAGTATACAAAAAAACGACTTTTGAGAAGACATTTCACATTGTAGGGGGAGCGAATA
>CATNCV010000162.1 GCA_950096965.1 uncultured Clostridiaceae bacterium
GAAATTAGGTGAAGCATATATTGCAGATGGAAAGAAAATAGATAAAGATGGAAACATTGTAGATAATAAAAATAATGATGGAAATATAGTATATATAAATAATGGTTATCCTATATTAAAATGGCAAGTAACGAATTAAAACAAAAAGAATAATTAGAGATTTGTTCTAATTATTCTTTTCTATATTATAGTACTCTATTTTAAGTTGAAATTGTAGGTTCTTAATCTGTTAAAAATACCTAATAGAATTTAATGAATTGCGCTATTTCTTGTATTATAATATTCTACTTAAAGTTGAAATGTATTTAATCATTAACATATCAAAGACACTTGGGCTCTTTTACTCAATTACTCTTCTCTTATAATTTCCAGAAATGATTTTTGGAAAGAATTTTATTATTTTATACACAGCAATTCTTACTTTTTTGCTCCATATATAAGTCTTACTTAAACCTTTACGAATTTGCATACTAGAATCTTTTGTTACAACTAAGGCTGTACTTTCTTCTTCTATTTCATTATTTATAGTTTTTTCAATAGTAAATGAATAATTTTCACCATTATTATTATCCCATTCATTATTTGCATTTCTAAAGCAAAGGTGTAATAAATCACTTTCTATAATTTCTATTTCACATTGAAAACCAAGTTCAGTTTTTTCCATTTTAATATCAGAAACATTATCCCAATTAATTCCAAAGCCATAATGTAAAAATACTTCTTCAGAAGCATTTTGATATAATGAACCTACATATGATATTTTTAATTTTGAATTTTCTATAATTTTATCTGTATTAAAAAATATATTTTTAACTAATTCCATTTTTATAATCTCTCCTTAAGGTTTATCTTTTGCATTACAATTATATTATTAAAAAAAATAATATTCAAGTACTTTTTATCAAAAAAAGTAAATAAATGTAACTATTTAGTCAGAATTTGGTATAACTTTACCAATAATAGTAAAATCATCATTCTCAGAAAGAAGAATTTCTGGGTAATCTTTGTTTTCTGCTCTTAAAACTAATGCATCTTGTCTAATAATAAATCTTCTTACTAATAGTTCACCATTAAATTCGAAAAGTCCAAAATTTCTATTTCCCAAAGGAACATTCAATTCTAAAAAAGCATAAGAGTTTTCTTTTAGTTTTGGCTCCATTGAATTATCTGTAATTCTAAAGGCCATAGAAGCATTTGGAATAGTAGGTGGACATTCCATAAAACTACTGATATCATTTACGGCAACTACTCTATTATAAGAAATATGATTAGTTAATTTATATCTTTTATCATCTTGCGAAATTTCTTTATCATACATGTAGGCTAAAGTTTGATAAGGAACATTTAAAGACTTGCATATGTTTCGTAGGGCCTTATGACTAGGATTCCTTTCTCCTTTTTCTATATGTGTTAAATGTCCAATATTAATTTTGGTTCTTTTTGCAAGTTCAACTTTTGTAATATTTTTATCTTTACGTATTTTAGCAATCATATTTCCTAACATAAAATTACCTCTTTTTCTATTATTTACAAGAAAATTATACAAAAAAAAACAAAAAATGTCTATAAGCAAATTGAATTTTGTTAAATATCAAAACTCAATTATAGAAATTAACACCTTATGGATAGTATTTATTATAAAAAGTAGTGTTTATATGTAATTTCGTTTATTATAATTAAATAAAAAGATAGAAAATAAAAAATAGTAATATTGTAAAAAAAAACAGTATATGTTAATATTAAAAAGGAAAGATTTTAGGACTTATAAAGGAGGTGCTTTTAATGAGAAATAGAAGAAATAAAAGAAAAATGCAAAAAGTAAATAAGAAAGTTACAATTATTACTGCCTTATCTATAATTATAGGTTTATTATTTTTCTCAGTTATATTTTCATTAATAAATATGGGAAATAACAAAATTATAAATGGTGTAAAAGTAGAAGGAATAGATGTATCTAATTTAAGTCAAGAAGAAGCAAATAAAAAAATAGAAGAGATTGTAAAAAAAGATATTGTTATTTATTATGAAGATTTAGAAGAAACCATAAATATGGAAGACTTAAATATAAAGATAAATATTATGAATTCTACAGCAGAAGCATTAAAAATAGGCAGAAGTAGCAATATAGTGAAAGATAATTATGATATATTATTTACAATGTTATTTCAGAAAAAATTAAATATAGAAATAGAATATGATGAAGAAAAAATAGATAAGAAAATAGAAGAAATAAGTAATAAATTACCAGGTGCTAGAGTACAAACTAGTTACTATATAGAACACGAAGAATTAATTATAAAAAAAGGAAATGATGGACTAATAATAGAAAAAGAAAAAATAAAAAGTAGTATAAAAGAAGCTATAAAAAGTACTGAAAACAAGACAATAAAAATTCCAGTAGAAAATGAA
>CATNCV010000163.1 GCA_950096965.1 uncultured Clostridiaceae bacterium
ACTAACTTTATTATTTTTTCTGGTTTAAATATTTTTGCTTTTTCTTGCTATTATAATTTTGATATTTTTTATATGGTAAGAACAAAGGCACAGTGTTCTCATTGCTAAGTAACTATTCCTACAAACAGTACCCCCTATGGAATAAAGTTTGATTTGCCCTATACTAGACAAAAATAAAGAACTGAGGAATTTATATTCCCCAGTTCTTTATTAGCCTTATCCAGCTAAGGCGATACATATGATGGCTGCAATTAAGCATATAATACATATAATGCATACCACCTCTGCGCCTCTGGTGGATAGCTTTTTCCTGTCACACCATTCATACCAAAAACAAGCTACAATTATTACAAATACACATGCAAAAACTATCCATCCCATTTTGTTCCTCCTTTTTATTGTTCAGAGGGTTATGCCTCTGAAAGGTTAATGATTACTTTAGAGACATATAAATTTTATATTATACTTCCATAATAGCATGGATTACATAATGTGTCAATGGTATTTTTAGCTTTTTTGCCATTAGAATGATATTTTTGCTTTTCCTTTATGTAACAACATACATTTTTGTAAACTATTTATTATAATTATTTACTATTCATTATTTTCTACTTGCTCTCCTGGTGTAAATATTACTTTTGAGTCTATTGGACATATTTGTACAAATGTGTTTCCATCGTTTACTTCTATTTCTTTTCCATCTAATGTTTTATACAGTGTTTTTTCACTTCTTGATGTTTTTTCGCATGTTATTTCTACTGCTTTTCCATTTGTTATATAATAACCTTTTAATGTTTTTATATTATCTATTGTTTGTCTGTCTTTATTTTCTCCATCGTTTAACCTTGTGTTTTTGCAAAATGTTACTATTATATTTTTTACTGTTACTGGTTCTTTTGTGTCCCAATCAACTTGTTTTGTTTTTCTTGAATATCTTGTATATGTTTTTGTTTCTTCATCATATTCATAGCTTACTGTATTGCTGTCTGAATATGGTATTGTTACTGTACTTGCTATTATATTACTATTTAAGTTTACTTCATCTCCTACATAATTTAGTACACTTTCTTTTTCTGATGTTACTCTGTAATTATCTCTTTTTGCTATTTCTAATACATTTTTTGTACTTGTTACTGCATTATGTGGTGCATATTTGTCTTTTACTCTCCAGAAGTTTTTTGAGCTTTCATATATTCCATTTATATTATTTACTCCTAGTTTTGCTATATCATTTTTTGCCTGTGGACTAAAACCAAAGTGAACATATATTGCATCATTTTCTAAAGCATAGTCTAGAAAATAATGTCTTGAACTTCTTATTGGTCCTAATTTTTCTAAGTCTTTGCCTTTATATAGTGCCATTAGCCTTGTTTCTCCACCTTCTACTATTATTTCATACACCATATATGCTTCACTTAAGTTCGCTTGTGGCATTGCACTTTTGTGGTTATCTATCATTACTGCTATTGGTCTATCTGTTCCTTTAAATATTTGTGGTTCCTTTATTTCTACTACTGTTTTATCATCTTTTGGTTCTTTATTTTCATCTACTGCTGTTTGTAATATATTACTATTTTTTGCAAATTTCATTCCTAATAGTATTGCTGCTATTAGGATAACTATTATTAATATTGCTACTAATATTTTTATACTTGTTGATTTCATTTTTTTCTTCCTTTCCTTAAGTTAAAAGTTAGAAATTGGAAGTTGGGTGTTTTAGTAATTTCTTTGAATAATTTGCCCTATATTCTAACTTCCTTTTCCTATTTTATTTATATATAAATTCTTTTATCTTAATATTTTTAGTTTATTTAGTATTTTTTCTTCTTTTGGGCGCATTTCTTTTTTGTCTTCATCTTCTATATGGTCATATCCCATTAAGTGGTAAAAGCCATGTACTAGCATGTATGATAGCTCTCGTTCAAAGCTATGACCATACTCTTTTGCCTGTTCTTCTACTTTTTTTATCGATATTACTATATCTCCTATTGTTTCTTTTGCAAGTTGCTTTTGTTTTTTTGATACTATTTCATCTATTTCATATTTTTCAAACATTGGAAATGAAAGTACATCTGTTTCTTTATCTATATTTCTATATTCTTTGTTTAATTTTCTTATATTTTCTGGTGTTGTTAATGTTATACATATTGACAAATTTAAGTCTTCCAATTTTTCTTCTTTAAAGCATTCTTCTATAACATATAATATGTTTTCTTCGTATTCTTTTTCCTCACCTATTCCATCAAAGTATAGTTCTACTAACTCTTGCATAGTACTTTCCTTCCTATATATGTTCCTTCTGATTTATATTTATCTTTTATGTTTTTCATTACACCTAATGAAACTAATTTATTTTTATAAAATTGTATTATTTTATAATATTTATTTTCATTACAATATA
>CATNCV010000164.1 GCA_950096965.1 uncultured Clostridiaceae bacterium
TTTATTCTCTATAAAAAATTTTATTAAATTTAATCTTTTCGTCACTAAAGGATTTATTTTCTTCTCCATTTATTATTATTTTTATTCCATTTATCTCTGTTAATTCAGTTACTGTATTTACTATAGAATTAATAGTTATTTTTTCCTCTATTTCTCCATTCTTATGGTTATTTATAAATTCCTCTGAAAAATCTATTATTAATGTGTCTGCTTGCTTTTGTATTTTATTTATTTTAGTACCTTCTGGAATTGTTTTTTCTAAGCTATTATTTTTTGGGCCATCTATTAACATTTCTAATATTTCCTTATACGGATTATCTAATAGTTCCTTTACATCAATTAATCTAGCTTCTGGTATTATATCTTCTCCAGATTTAAAATATAAAGAAACCATAGTCTGTCTCATTTGTTCTTCTGATATCTCTTCTTGTGGTGTATACTCTGTTATTTCTTCTGGTTTTTCTTTAGTAAAAATATAATATACCCCTAAAATACTTCCAATTATTAAACAAATAATTATGCAAATAGTAATGATTCTTCTCATATCTAATATATTACCTCCTAATTTTTTCTTTTGTTTAATAATATTTAAGACAAGTTTATTTTAGAACATTTATACAAAAAAATCGTATTATTAATTTAATTAATAAATACTTTTTTAATTTATTATCCTTTTTATTTCTTGTATTTTTGCTTTTGCTTCTATATATCCTAACTCATATAAATAATCTAATTTTTTTCTGTCTAATAAATGTATATCTCTTGTTTTTATTTTTATTAAATAATCTGCTCCCTCTAATTCATAATTAGAAAGTTCATGACTCAATATATCTATTGATTTTGTCGCTACATCAATTATATTTAATTCTTTTTTCTTTTTTATTTCATTTTCAAATATAATAGATATTACTTTTTCTGTTCCACATTCCTTTAATTCTCTCCAAGGTACATTTTCACGTATTCCGCCATCTATTAAAAAAGTGTTATCATATTCAACAGGTGAAAATATGCCTGGATAACTGCAACTTGCATGAACAGCTTTTCCGATATTTATATCATTAATATATACTATTTTATCTGAATATGTTTCTCTATTCTTTATAGAGCTAAATACATATATCTTTCCATTTTTTAAATCTACGCTAGGAATTAATAATTTTTTATTTATTTGTTCTATATTTGTTATATTCTTTCTTATACATTCTTTGTTGACTAATTTTTCTATTTCTTTTCCACTATTTAATCCAGTAATAGTTATCTTCCCTTGTATAATTAATCCTATTATTAATTTAAAAATATTATTAATCTCTATATAATTTATTTTATTTATGTATTTTTTAAATATCTTATATATATCATCTGAGTTATATCCTACGCTATACAATGTTGCTATAATACTCCCAGAAGAAGTTCCTGCAACATAATCAAATTTTATTTTTTCTTCTTCAAATGCCTTTAATACTCCTATATGCGCTGCACCTTTTATTCCTCCACCAGCAAAACAAATTCCTATTTTCAATATTTATCACCTATTATACATATATGTCAATATAAAAAAAATACACCTAATTTTTATAAAATTAGGTGTATTTTTTTATACATTTATATTTCTATATTTTATAAATGCTATTACTGCAATTGCTGATACTATTGAAATTCCTGCTATATATGTTGCTGCATTCTCCCCTGTTTGTGGTAATTTTCCAGTTGTTCCTCCACTGTTTGTATTTGTTACTATTCTATTTGTTGTTGTATTTGTAGTTGTATTAGTTGCTATATTATTTGTTATTGTATTTACTTCTACATCATTTGTTATTGTATTTGATATTTCATTTGCTACTGGTGGTTTTTCAGTGCTACTATCTTCTTTTGGTATAGTTACACTAATTGGTTGTAATTCTATATCTCCTGTTCCTCCAAACTCTTCTGCTCCACCTGTTATAGTTATATCTTTTAATGATATTTTTGTTTCGCTGGTATTGTCACTTTCTTTTACTCTAAATGATATTTTTAATACCTCAATTGATGATTTTACTTTTTCATCTCTTTGTATTGTAAGTATACCACTTTCTGAAGAATATGATGTTATATTCCAGTCATTTGATGGAACCATACTATTTTTAGTTACTTGGTCAAATATATCGTTATCATATTCTAATGTAGCTACAATAGTATCTATACCATCTCCTGCATCTAAATTAGTTACTTTTAAACTAACTTCTATTATTTCTCCTTGTTTTAATTTAGATGAACTTGTTAAACTCATACTTCCTGAAAAAGCATTTACTGTGTGTATTAAACTTAAAATACATATCATTAATACTGTAACTAAAGCTAATTTATTTTTTAAAAGTCTTTTCATATTATTCCTTTTTTCTCCCTTCT
>CATNCV010000165.1 GCA_950096965.1 uncultured Clostridiaceae bacterium
GTCATATAATATCCAACATCAGCTGCACTAATTTCATATTCTCCATTTTTTATCTCATCACATATTGATTTTCTATATTCTGTAAATTTCATAAACAACGATTTTACAATATATGCTTCTAATTTTTTATCTTTTATTTGTGGTAATAATATATTAAATCCTTCTTTAATTTGACTTGAATTTAACTCTTTAAATTTTTCCACTATTGAATCTATATTATGTTGCTTTGAACTACCTATTTCAGCTAATATCTCTCTTGTTTCCGTATCAATATTCTGTTCATTTGGTCTTTCTATCAATAATTCTCTAGTTAAATAAAAATATTTATCTAACCTCCTCTTTCCTAAGTCAGTTGGTTCACATTCTAACCATTTTTTTACCTGTGTGGTATCCCAAAGTTTATATTCTGATAGATTTCCTTTTTCAAATGCTTTATATAGATTTTCAAATTCTTCATTTTTAGTTGTAAAATTTTTATTCCAATCATTTAATGTTTTAAATAAATTTATATCTATTTTTTGAAGAACTAATAACTTAGCAAGAATTTCTATATCAATATCTTCACCAAAATAGTTCTCTGCTAGTTTTTTCTTTGTAATAAAGGTATTTAAGAATCTTTTAGCTTGTCTAGGATTTCCTTTTAGTGTGTATGCAATTATGCCTTTTATTTTATTTATAATATTTATATCTCTTTTAAACTCATCTTCTAAATCATTTTTATATTTTAAATTATTAATTTTATTAATAATTTCATACAATTCGCTTAATGTTATTTCCTTATCTCTTATTAACATTTTTTCACTAAATACTTTGTCTAGTAAAATTTTAAAGCTATCATTAGTTAAATATTTTTGACACACTAGTAATAATAAGTAATTTTCTATATCTTTTGAGGATAATTCTGGAATATACATTGGTAATTGTATTATTTTCTCAATATATTCCTTTGAAATATCTGGATCGTTTTCGTTCTCTTTTGGATACTTCTTCTTAATTGCATATTGAATAACATTTTCGTCTGCTGCAATTATAAAAGTTGTATTTTTTACTGATAAAAATAACTTTATAGCTTCTAATGTTTCTATTATTCTATCAGGATTACACCTATCTAAGTCATCAATAAAAACCACTAAATTACTTATTTTTGTTTGTTTTAACATTTGATCAAATTCATTTCTAAACTGTCTTACATTTTCCACTGTACTATTTTCTTTTTCGCTTAAATAATTTTCCTGTATATTTTCAACACCATCAACAGCATTTGTTATTGTTTGTGCTATTTTTTCTTTACTACTTACAACATCACTAGCAACATTTAATAATAATGGAATTGGATTGCATAACCCTACACTCGCGACTAAAGGTGCTCCATATGAAATTGCTTTTGTTCCTAACTTTAACCAATTTACTCTTTTTAATAATCCTTTTATCTCTTTTCCTACTTTTGCTCTTATTTTCTCGTTACTTTCCATTGTCTTTAATAAAGCTTCCATAAGGGCAATTTTAGCATCTTCATATCCTTCAAACATCCATGCATTTATTTCTATACATTCTATTTTTTCTTGTTCAATAGAATTCTTTATCATATTTAATAATGTTGACTTACCCGCACCCCACAGTCCAAAAACTCCAATAGTAAGTGGATTATAATCTCCATCTTCTACTATTTCTTTTATTAAATCTGCATACGGTTTATAAAAAAGCATATCAAGCTCACTTGCATTATCTATCCACATAAATATTTCTCCTTATCTAAATATTTCTTATTATATTTATCACAATTATTTTATATTTTTTGTCGAATTTTGTATGTTATTATCAAAAAAGCAAAATAATATAGTAGTTTCTTACTCTCATATTCTGCTTTTGTACTATTTATTTCTTTTAATTCTCTACGACTCTCATTTTTTAACTTAAAATCTCGTTAGCATTGTTAATATCAGAGACTTTTTCATTAAACCATAAAAATGTTCTTAAATCCTCTACATATATATTAAGAGATTTTCTTGCACGTGTTAGTAATATATCTAACTCATTTATATATTTTTGAAATGATACTTCATCTAATACATCAATGTTATTTGGAATAGGCATTTTTTTCTCTTCAGAATAAATTAAATTATCTAAATATAAAAAAACATTTTCTATGTCAAACGATATTGCATGTAATGTATGTCCAAAAGCTGGAATATTCCCTGAAATTGCAAAATTCCAATAATCTCTATCAGCCATCCTATATGTATACTCATATCCATCAATTTTAACATTAATAATATTTTCTAAACTTTTGGATGTAT
>CATNCV010000166.1 GCA_950096965.1 uncultured Clostridiaceae bacterium
AAAATAACTATCATGTATATAAATGTCATCTATTTCTTTCCTATTCTTATATGAATAACTTTGTACTTTCATTTTTCTTACCTCTATATCTCTTTCTTTATACCAAAGTATACATTTTTAATAAAAATATATACTTTTATATGGCTCTGGAATCTTTTGTAATGCCTTAAAATGTATGTTTCCTATACCTATATGTTTTCCAAATGGTGTTATATGATAATGAGATCCATGTTGAAGGTCTTCATTCCATTCAAATTTTGCTACTCCTCCGATTTGCCATTTTATTATTCTACCATATTATGATAAATATAGTTTCAATTCTATTTTTATGTTTTTCATTTTTGCGATAATATAAGATGTATATTTACTATATGTTTATCACATTCCTGTTAGTATATTAATTTAAAGTCCTAATTTAACAACGACTGTACTAGTATCTTGCTATTATCTTTAACTCTATTTTCTAGTTGTATATTATAGTCTTCTGAAAATTGTATTCCTAATTTATTTATCATTTTATATTCATCTAACGAATTACAATATATATATCCTGTATTTTGATTTGATTCTATACTTAATTTTATAAAACCGTCCTTAATAAACATTATATCTTCTGGTAAATTTGGTTGTTTCCAGTCGTATAAACTTTTTGCTGTTTCTTGTAATATATACTTTAGTTTGTCTGTTACTTTGAAAATACATATATCATATAAATATTTTTCTTGTTCCCATTCTTCACGTTCATATTTAATTCCCATTTGTAGAAAATTTATAGGAGTATTATTAGTTTTTATTAAATAAGGTTTTAATTTATTCATTAATTGATTTATGTTTTTAATATAAATTTTATATTCTTCTGTTTGTTTGTTATTTTCTATATAATCATATGTTGATATTATAAATCCAAAATATTGACAAGTGTTACACATATATTCAATTATTTTTTTATATTCTTTTTCTTTAATATTTGTACTTATGTTGGGCATATTCCCTCCTTCTTTTAGTATTCTATAATTGGTGCTCCATAAAACCATATATGTGGAGAGCCATGTCTTCCGTTAATATGGTAATGCCAATAATATCCTGAAACACATTAATATATAACATTTTAATTATAATTTATTACTTTTTCTTCTAGAATATTTAGTATTTTAATTTTCTCTTCTTTACCATTATAATTAGAATGTTTTATAATATCCTTTAATTCATTTATCCTTTTGTATGTTTCTAGTTTTACTTCTTCATTCACAATTCCTACTGGATTTCTTACAAATCCCCCTATCATTAAGGAATCTACTAATGAAATAAATAGTAATGGATCATTTTTTACAATTGCTCCATTTGGTGGCTCTATCCCTAAAACTTCTTTATAGTATTTCACTCTCATTAAAAATCTTATATGTGAGTCTGATATATTCTTAGGGTCTATTTCATAA
Source organism: uncultured Clostridiaceae bacterium (assembly GCA_950096965.1). GTDB lineage: Bacteria > Bacillota > Clostridia > TANB77 > CAG-508 > UMGS1663. Next base: position 1,437 of record CATNCV010000166.1, read on the forward strand.
TATTTTGGTATTTTATTTGTTCCCAATCTTTCCATTTTATCTAATAAATATTCAATATCTTTAAATGAATGTCCCCATATATTTAATTCCATCTCTTCAATATATTCATCTTTTGGTTGTTCTATATTTTTGAAATTTCCTAAATATATTAACTGTGTAGTTTCTTTCCTTGGCAATGTACTTAACCTCATTCTATATTGGTGTCTTACATTTCCTTCATTGCTAATTATTATATATTCCAACTTATTTATTTCTTCTTCAGTCTTAGGTATTTTTTTATTTTGAGTTATTTGAACATATATAACAGCTGATTGATATTTTACGACACTTCCATATTCACAATTATCTATTTTTCTTAATATTAAATATTGGTCATCATATTTTTTGTTTTTTATTTTATAAGCATAAGTATCTCCTATATTCCATTCACTATTTTTACACTTTTCATTTTTTGAAAAATTAGTTTTTCCTTTTAAAATGTCATCTTTATTTCTTTTGTATTCAATTATTTTTTTTCTTAACTTTTCTATTTCATTTTTTCTTTCTATATAGTCTTCTCTACTAGCCTCTGATTTCCATATTTGTAGGTTATTTTCTAATTCTATTTCATGTAGAGCTCTTTCCTTAACAAAATTAGTTAAGTTTCCATTCTCACATAGTATATCGGCGAGAACCATCCAAAACACAGATTTTTTATCATAGTCTTCAATTTCTTCTTTAAAAATGGAATAAATTTCATCTAAAGTTTTTTCATTTGTGTTTCCTTCTTTTAATAACCTTTCATATTCAATTTTTATATCATTTGCTATATCATCTTCATATAATTTTGGTCCCCATATTCCC
>CATNCV010000167.1 GCA_950096965.1 uncultured Clostridiaceae bacterium
TTTTCTTCTTTGTCTTTTTTAAAAAATTTTTTTCCATCTTTTACTTGTCCTATTAAATATGTACCATTTTTCAATCTAGTTATGATTATATCTCCTTCTTCAACTTTAAAAAAATTCCTGATTGCTTTTTTTAATCCATTATCTTTATTGTCACTTTCTTTTCCATTATCAGCTGTTTCATCTTCTTTCTTTTCGTCTTTAGGGGTGATTTTGTTATATACCTTTTGATAAATATCTTGGATATATTTATCTTTGAATTCTACTTCATTAAATATATTATACTTTTTTATTTTTTCAAGAACTTTTTTTCTTAATTCCTCTGACAATTCTCCATCGCTAATTTCTACATCATCAAAAATATCTTCGAGTCTTTTCATTTTATTCTTTTTTTCATCGTAATCATTGCTCCATCCAATTCCAAAAATTTTATTCTTAAAGCAAAAATTTTGATAATCATTAACTAGGTTCTTATCATTTTTATCTTCAAAAGTAAAAGGTAACATTTGGACTAACCAACAATTTTTTACTTGCCTTAAATCAATAATTTCTATATCTTTTATGTCCATTCTATTCTCCTCCTATAACTTCTTTCAATCTTTCCCATATTTTAACCATTGCATAAGTATCTAATTTGCAATAAGCCAAAAGTCCTTGTCTTATTTTTTCTTGTTCATCTTTTGTTTTTTGGGCAAGTGTTGCAAATACACTCATTGCCTCTCCACCATTGTGTACTAATGGTAAATTATGATAATCAAGCTTTGGCTCATCTGGAAATAATGCTGGTAAAACATATTTAATTGAATACGAACCTTGCATCTCTTTACAATAATACATTCTATCTACAAAAGGAATCATTAAGTCTTTTATATTGTTATGTATTATTAATAAATTTTCTCTTAAATCTTCATATAATTCTGCTAGATTTTTTATTACCATTTTTTCAAATTGCATATTATATGCTAATACACAAGCATTTTCTGGAATATCACTTACTAATTGCTCAGCTAATTTTCTTCTTGGATCAATTCCTGCCTCTGCTAAAAATTCTTTATGTTTGAGTTCTCCATTTTCATTTTCTATATAATGCAAAGAATATTGAAAAGGTATTTGCATATAGGCCCTGATTCCATCATATTTTGGAATTGGTTGTTGGAATGTTTCAAAATCTAAAAAGTATAATGGATAATATAAATTCTTCATAAAAGCTCTAATTTTTTCTTTATCTATTACAGGCTCTTTATTTAATTCTTCAAATTCCACTTGTTGCTTAAATTTCCAGTTTATATCTTGATTTAATAAATCTTTAAATTCATAAATACCTTTATTATATAAATTAAGTTTTTGGTCTTTTCTCATTCTTCTAATTTTGAACACATTGTTTTCTGGTAACTTTCTTGTACAATAATTCCAATATTCGCAATTATATGGATTAAAACAATGTATTCCAATCTCTTGTGTTGGTTCGCTTTCTTGTTCCATGTAGCTATTAATTTCTTTGATTTTTTCTTTGATTTCTTCTTGTTTTGAAAATGCAGTTTCTGTTACATCTTCGATATTAAACAACTTGTCTAATTCAAGTTCTCCATTCCTTACGTATTGATTGTTAATGTACACAATGCTTGCTTTTTTTACTTTATATCCTAAATTAAGAAGTATATATACTTGATATGAAATATCATCCAAATAAATATCACTTATTGAAGTTGAACTTTTTACTTCATATATTTCTAATCCATCTACTTCATTTTTTAAAATATCTACACTACAAAAATTTTTGTTATACTCAAAAGATGCTTCTGTAATAATATTAGGCTTTTTTTCTATATATCGTTTTGTTTGTTCTATCATTTTAGATAAATCACTTTGATATTCAATATTGATATATTCTCCAAATAGTTCTCTTGCAAGTTCACCTACTTCTGTTCCATTCTCTAAAACAGATTCACTTGCTGTTTCTTCAGCACATTCTGGCTTGTATTTATTTAACCATAGTATTTTATTGCATTGTTTTGCTTTGCAGTATTTAGATTTAGACAAATGTACCTTATCCATATAATCCCTTTCTTTCATTTTATTTCGTTCATTGTATCACACATTATATATTCAAGCAAATATTTTGGTCATAAAATGTATTTATACTCTTACAATCGCATTTTTCTTATATGTATTATATAACTATGAATTCTATTTAAATTATATAATAATACTTATCTTTATATCTACTATTTATTACT
>CATNCV010000168.1 GCA_950096965.1 uncultured Clostridiaceae bacterium
TTACGAGTATAATGGTAATTAAATATCTTTAATTTTTTTGCCCTTTAATTAGGGTTATTTTTGTTGTCTATTTTTCTCTTTGCTTGAATAGTCAAAATCTGCGATTTTTCCTATTCAATAAAAAAAGCATTCACTTACGTGAATGCTTTTTATGGCTCCTTTGCGTATGACGTATTCGAAAAAGCTTACACAAAAAAGTTACTTATTTCCGTTTCAAATGTAGTTATAGCAATAGTTTGCAAGAAATGTACACACAATTCGGTGTTTTTTGCTATTAACTATGTTTTTAATTTAACATAAAATTTTAGATTTGGCAATACTTTTTAGAAAAATTTATATTTTAATAACAGCTACTATTGCATTTTCTAATAATTCATCATATTTTTCTCTTGCAACACCTAATATTTCAAACGATTTTAACTGTTCTTTCATTTCAATAAATCTATGAATCTCTATATTTTTAAATCCTATTTTCATCATAAATGACTTTATATGTTCTATATCATTGAACCTGTCTTGTAAATCATTTCTTGAAGTAACTTGGTTTAAGTTTTTATTAAAATCTGGTAAGCATACATTTTGCTTTTCTATGAACTTTTTAGGTGTAACATCACAAGTAATCCATACTCCATTATATTTCTTTAATACATTATAAATATTCTTTGCAACAATTTCTTTTTCTTCAAAAGTTAAGTATCTAAGTAAGCCTTCATTTATTATCGCTACTTCTTTATTTTTATCAAGAAATTCACCACATTTTTCAAAATCTGCATAGTTTAATGCATTACCACTTGTTATATGTAAATTGTTAGGAATACTAGCAATCTCTTTTAGTAATCTAATTTTATTTTTAGCAACTTCCTCTAAATCCACTTCAATATACTCATATCCTTTTTCGGCGTATATTATACCTCTTGAAGAATAGCCAGCTGCAAATTCAATTACCTGCTCTATATTTAAATCATCAAGTATTTTGTTAGTTAGTTTATACCTTGCTTCTATTTCTGGTGCTAATAATTTATTTAATTTTACATCATTATCTTTACAGTTTTTCTGTAACCATTGATATATTTCTTTTTCATAAGGTATGTCTGTAAATTGTCTAGGATATGCAGTTACAATCGCGGTTGGACTAATGCTTTCAAAATTATCTAACATAGTTAACTCCTCCCTATATTTATAGAATCTTTTTTAATTTTTTCAAAACATTTATATTTTATCATAAGTACTATATTTAATATTATATATCTCTCTAAAAATATCTATTATATTATTAACATTAAAGTCTCCTGCATTAAATTTATCATAGAAAATTATCATCTCATTTTCTAGCCTTTTTAAAACCTTACCAATTCTTGGATTACATATATCTTCATAAAATGATAACTTTATAGAATTAGTATGATAATATGAAATATAAAGCACAAAACAATAGATTAATCTATAAATTTTACCTATATTATTTACTCTATTGTCAAAATAATTATCATTTATAATATTTAGCATTTCCTTTGTATAATCTTTTTTGCTTTCTTTACAAATACTGTTCATAAAGTGTTCTGCATAATATTCTGATGTTAAAGTTATACATTCGTGGTAAATATATTCGTCCAATTCATTATCTAAAGATAAGTTATATCCTTTTTTATTCGACCCGACATAATTATATTTTGTATATAATATTTCACTATATATACAATGTCCTATTTCATGTAAAACTATTGAATAAGCAAGTTCTCTTAAATTTAAATTATCATCTACTTTTGCATCCAAACATAGATATAACAAAAAAGCATAAAAAATATCGCCTCTTATAAAAATATATTGGTTGAAAGTACTATCTGTACTTATTCCATTTATTGCAACAGCTCCACCATTTTCACTTACATATGCATTTTTGTCTATATCTCTTGATAATTCTTTAACAGATTTACTATAATTATTAAAGTCATGATCTGTTATTATTACCTTCTTTAATGTAGACAGGTTACTTAATTTTGAAAAATACTCTGCAATTTTATTCTTTATTGGTTCAAATTCACTTTTAAAACTACAATCTTCAGTTATTATAATTTCCATTTTACCTCCACAAATCGTTTTACATAATTCTGATTCTATATAAAC
>CATNCV010000169.1 GCA_950096965.1 uncultured Clostridiaceae bacterium
ATCTGTCATTTTTTCATAGCATAGCGGTTATTTTTTCATAGGATAACCGTTATTTTTTCATAGGATAATCCCTATAATACTACTATTTTCTATATTTATAAAGTCTTCTCATACATATCATACTATTATCATACTATTATTATACTATTATTATACTATTCATATTAAATAGATGTTACAATAATATTTTGTAATATAAATACATATAACCGTTATTTTTTCATTTCTTTTAATTATTATAGTAAATTGGAAGTTTTTATTTCATGTTATAAAATAACGATTTAATAACAAATAAACTATATGTTAAATACACAACTTTTATCTATTTTTAAAATCTAATATTCATAATTTTGCAAAAGTATTAATAACGCGTTGTGCTATTTAATTTTCCGAAATCAATATATTGTATGTAAATTGTATAATAATACAATATATTGATTTAAAAAATAACAATATACTTTATTACTTAGTTAGATTGATATGACAAAATTATTTAATCTATAAATATCTTGGTTAATTATTTGGATGCAAATCAATATTTAGTATTTTTGTTACATGCAAATACAAAATATAGGTATTGCTGTTAATACTTAATTAGTACAACACGTTAAGTAGTTACAAAAATATCAAAAATTCATATTGCATAATTTTATAAATAAAAGAAAATCAATTTAACCGTCATTTTTTCATTTCTTATTTTTATTACATTTATTTACGAATTTTTTCGAAATAAAAAAGTTCAATTTAACCGTCATTTTTTCATTTCTTATTTTGGATATAAAATATAAGGAGGTTACAGTTAGTATTATCCAAAAAATAAACCGTTATTTTTTCATATCTTAATAAATATTATTAAACAAAAGTATTTTTGTTCTAGTCACAGTGAAATTTTCATACCTTGTCATTTTAACAGTGAAATTTTCATATCTTATTAAATAATCGAGTATTTTAGTGTGTTCTATTGATACATAAAGTATTTTAATTTAAAAATAATGACCTAAACAGTCAAATAATTTATAACAGTGATTTTTTCATACCTTTATATAAATTCTTAAAAGTCAAAAAATATTTTATTTTTGAATGTTATTAAAAATTGCAAATATTAACAGTGACTTTTTTATATCTTATTGACTTAAACAGATATATATTAACCCGTTGTGCTAGGACGTGTCTGAAAACTAAATATTGCGCAATTCCTTGTATTTTTGTACAATGAAATAAAAACAGAAGTGAACATAAATGCCTATAAAACGCTATGAGATGAGGATGAGCAGTGGAAATAAATTTCTTCTTTATTTCCTGTTCCTAAAACTGGATGTCCTCCCAAAGATAACCAGCTCATGTTTAATGCAATCCTCTGGATTGCCAGAAGCGGCGCTGCGTGGAGGGATTTTACAGAGTGTTATGGCTCCTGGAAAACAGTCTACAGCCGTTTCTGCAAATGAAGGGGTACCCTGCTTGCCCTGTTTCATGCACTAAATGCTGATGTTGATTATGAAAATCTGAGCATCGACTCTACGGTTATAAAAACCCACCAGCATGGCACAGGTGCAAAAAAGGGGGGTTTAACAGCGATTCCAACATATAGGGAAAAGCCGCGCAGGGAACAGCACAAAAATCAACCCAGTTGTAGATGGTCTTGGAACCTCTGTTTATTTTCAGCTTTCCAAAGGCAATCTCAATGATAGTATCCTTGCCATAGATGTTTTATCCCACGTGGAGCTGACAGGGGCAAATGTTCTGGGGGACAAAGCTTACGGAACGACTGCGGTAAGGGAATATATCACAAACCAAAATGCCACTTATACGATTCCGCCAAAGACAAATACATTAGAACCCTGGGACTGTGACTGGTGGGTTTATAAAGAACGTCCTTTAATAGAATGCTTTTTCAACAAACTGAAACATTTCCGAAGGGTAGCTACGCGTTATGACAAACTAGCAGTTTCTTTTCTGGTATTTGTTTACGTTGCAGCAGTTTTATTTTGTCTAAATAGTAGGAAGAACGAGTTTTCAGACACGTCCTAGATAAAATTAAATTAAAGAAACTTCAACAAAATATGCTATCCTATTTGTAGGGAATACAAAATCGAAAGGAGGCATCATTATGTTGAAGTTCCAAA
>CATNCV010000170.1 GCA_950096965.1 uncultured Clostridiaceae bacterium
TACTCTTTCATTGTCATTTATGTCCACTTCAATATTGTTATATACTATTTTCATATTCAAAATTCATCCTTCCTATTTAGTTCTAATTTCAAAATCTTCTTTGAAATCGAGCAAATTTATTATACCCTATTTTATATAAATGTCAATATTGCATATTTTATCACTTTTTGGAAAAAATAAAAATAAAAAAGGATTGGATTTTATGGATTTAAAAAAAGTTTTTAATGACTTATTTACTTGGCAAGGTCAAGAAAATTATGATTTTGAGTTACCTGAAAGTTATAGCGAAAATAAAGTTTCTACTTCTGATGAAGATGCTAATATTGTACCTAAAAATATATTTCCTAGTGTAGAACTTAACCTCGAATATATTAAAACTAGATATAATACTTTAATTAATAGTGATATTATTATAAGAGAGTTTAATTTATTAGCTCGTGGTAAGCAGTATAAAGCTTTTTTACTTTTTATTGATGGAATGGTCGATACTGATTTAATTAATAATTATGTACTTAAGCCTTTAATGCTTAGGAACTCTGCTAATACTTTTGATAATGATGAAGATAGAGTTATTTCAGAGGCTAAAACTAATAATATAACCGTTAGAAAAGTTAAAAAGTTTAATATACTTGAGCACATTTCTAGTTCTTTACTTCCACAAAATAATGTTTCTGAAAATGAAACTTTTGAAGAACTTATAAATGGTATAAACTCTGGAAACTGTGCTCTATTTGTAGATACTTTAAGTGTAGCTTTTAATATAGATGTAAAAGGTTTTAAGCAAAGAAGTGTTGACTCACCCAAAAATGAGTTAGTTATAAAAGGTCCTCATGAGGCCTTTGTTGAAAATGTAAGGACTAACACTTCGCTTATTAGAAGAATTATAAATAATGAAAATTTGATTATTGAAAATATAGAAGTTGGCAATATTACTAAAACCAAATGTGCTCTTATTTATATGAAAGATATTGCAAGTTCTGATTTAGTTGCAGAGGTAGAATATAGGCTTAATAATTTAAAAGTTGATTCGGTTCTTTCTGCTGGAGAGTTAGAACAATTAATTTCTGATAGTAATGATTTAGGTCTTCCAAAGGCTTTATCTACTGAAAGGCCTGACACTGCTTCTAGGCATTTACTTCAGGGTAGAGTTATTGTTATTGTTAATGGTACTCCTTTTGCTTTAATTGTTCCTGCTACTTTAGTAGACTTTTTATCTACTCCTGAAGATGTTAATTTAAAACCAGGATTTGCAAATTTTTTAAAAGGTATACGTTTTTTAGCAGCTGCAATAACCTTATTACTTCCTGGTATATATGTTGCAATAACTAGTTATCATCAAGAAATTTTCCCAACTGAACTCCTCTTTTCTATACTGGCTTCAAGGGAAAATGTTCCCTTTCCTGTAATTGTAGAAATTCTTGCTATGGAAATAGCCTTTGAACTTATTCGTGAAGCCTCACTTAGGGTTCCTTCCCCTATTGGTTCAACTATTGGTATAGTTGGTGCATTAGTAATAGGTGAAGCTGCTGTTAGTGCTAGTATTGTTAGCCCTACTCTTATAATTATAGTAGCAATTACTGCAATTGCCTCATCTGCTATTCCAGACTTTTCCTTTGGTTTTCATTTAAGGTTATTTAGATTTTTATTTATTTTACTTGGATATATGGCTGGTTTCTTAGGAATTAGTTTAGGTTTATTTGTATATATTTCAATGATAGTAAATATGAAGTCATTTGGTTTGACTACAACCATACCATTTGCACCTTATGTACGTTCTAAAGCAAGTAAATATTTTCTACCACCTATTTGGAAACGTGAGCATAGACCCGCTTATTTGGATCCCAAAATTTCAAAAAGTCAAGATAATATAAGTATGAAATGGAGATACTAATTTTTCCTATTCAAGAACAAAAGTGGCTTCGCCACGCTGGCACTAATTTAAGTTAGTGCCTTTTATTTTTCTTCTCTAAATGTTATAATTCTTTTATGGAATTTTTAGATTATTTAGATGAAGAAATTAAACATACTTA
>CATNCV010000171.1 GCA_950096965.1 uncultured Clostridiaceae bacterium
TTTTTATTTTTATTAAAAAATATTCTATTTTCATAAATTAACTATTTTAATATGTGAACGATTTACTAAAGTATATATTATTTCTAAAATACTTCGTTCAAACATTTAACTTAACTAGTGCTCTATGATTAATTTTCTTAATTTTTAACTTAAAATAGTATACTTTTCTATTATAGAAAAAAACTAGAAATTAGTCTTGTTAATTTCTAGTTTTTTCAATATTTTATTTATTATTTTATATCATTTACACTTTCATACATATAACTTTTCAAAATAGGATTTATAGCATTTCTTGGATAACTTATTATATTTTCTACATCTGCATCTACCGAATCAGCATAACTAACAATATAAGCTTCTGCCATATGTTTATCCATTGTATCCATATGTGTTGCAATAATATGAAGTGCTTGATATTTCAATTTTTCTGAGATTTCTTCTTTATTTAAATATTCTTCTACTATACTTTCACCAAGATAAACATGATCAACTAATAAATATGAATAGTTAAGATTTGATTTTATATCACTATTTTCATTCCATTCATCAAATATTTTAGTTTTTCCTATATCATGTAAAATGGCTCCAAACAATATTAAATCCATATCTACATTTTTATTATATATCAAACCTATATTATATGCATTTTTAGTAACATTAAGCATATGATCTAAAAGTCCCCCATCAAAACATTGGTGAGTTCTACTACACTTCATATTTTCAATTGCATCATGACCTGCTGCTTTAACAAAAAGTTTTTTCTTATAATCTCTCAGAATATTTATACAAGCATTCCTTAAAGAACTATTTTGTATTTTCTCTGCAAAATTGATTAATTCTCGAAATTTATTTTCTTTTTCTTCTTTACTTAAATTATTAAACATTTTTTATTTCCTCCATTTTTACATTTTATGTATTAAAAATACCATACTTTTATATATCTTACAATACATAATAATTTCAATTTTTAGTTTTTAAAAAATTTGAAATCAAGAAATATTTAAAGTAATAAAATTGCACAAAAAAATTTTTCTAATTGGTGCAATAGATTATCAGCTATCGATATATTTAGAAAAAATAGTAAATTAGAAAAATTTTTTCCAATTTACTATTTTTTTTATTAATTTTCTAGCAACTTTCAAATTTGAATTTTTACTTTTTATTATTAATTTGTTAATTCATTTATTCTTCTTTCAACTAAATATTCTGGTACTTCAAAATAACGTGATAAATAATTAACTACAAATATACGATAATGAAATTCTTCTACTCCCACAGTATATTGTTTTGTAAACATATTTAGTGGCATTAGAATTTCTGTTGCAAATCTTTCATACTCTTTACAATATTGGTTACTATAATATGTATCAATAAATACATTTTTTTTATCTTTATATCCATTTTTTTCTTTAAAATTGAAAAGAAAAGCACCTAATTGTCTAGCTACAATAAAACGATTAAAGTATAAATCATTTTTTTTATTAACTACTATCACTTTATCTTGTCCATATAAATTTTTGGTTGTTCCATTTATAAACAATTGTCCTTCTATATTATTATCATTTGGATCTACTTTATATGACTTTAGTTCAAAAGCTTTAGCTATATTTACAATTGGCGTTGACATTTTCTTATTATAAAAATCTAATGCTTTTAAAATATCTTCTGCTGTTATAGTAATTATTGACGTATTAAAATCTTCTCTTTTTTCTTTTAATTTTTTTAAAATATCATTACACCGTTCATTTTCTGTTTTGTTTGTTTTTTCATTATGTTTTTTATTTTTTGCTTCATCAAAATTTACTATTTGTGCCATAATATTTTCCTCCTTCACAATTTTGTGTTTGGTTATTATATAATAATTTTAATCATTATAGCATGTTTTATGGATCTATGTCAAGTTTTTGGACACTTTTTTTGAGAATTTTTTTATATTTTTGTTAGTGTCTTGTTATACTAACATATTTTTTGATTTTCTAGTTCATATGGTATTTTATAACCTATAGATGAAT
>CATNCV010000172.1 GCA_950096965.1 uncultured Clostridiaceae bacterium
ATTGCAAAAAATATTTATTAATAATATAATCAAAATTGTAAATGATAACTTACAATTTTTGGAAATGAGGAGGAAATAAAGTGAGTGAAAAAGTAAAGGTAATAATTGCAGACGATAATCCAGACTTCGTAAATACGTTAATGGAAAATTTAGAAAAAGAGGAGGAACTAGAAGTAATAGGAATAGCAAGAGATGGACAAGAAGCAGTAGAGTTAATACTAGAAAAGAAACCAGATATTGCATTATTAGATGTAATTATGCCACACCTAGATGGTTTAGGTGTTTTAGAAAACTTGCAAGAATTAGAAATAGAGAAAATGCCAATGTGTATAATGCTTTCAGCAGTTGGGCAAGATAAAGTAACACAAAAAGCCATAAACTTAGGTGCAGAATATTACATAGTAAAACCTTTTGACATACAACTATTAATAAAGAGAATAAAAGACTTTAAATACTATGTACCAGGAACAATAAAAGGAAATTATACTAGTAGAGAAATAAAACCAAAATACATACAAATAGCACCAGAAAATAAAAAAGATGAAAATGGAGTAGAGGCATTAGTAACAAATGTAATTCATGAAGTAGGAGTGCCAGCACATATAAAAGGTTACCAATATTTAAGAGAAGCCATAATAATGGTAGTAAATAATATAGATGTAATAAATCAAATAACAAAACAGTTATATCCTGAAATAGCAGCAAAATATGGAACAACCCCATCAAGAGTAGAAAGAGCAATACGCCACGCAATAGAAGTAGCATGGGCAAGAGGTCAAACAGATACAGTAGAAAACATATTTGGATATACAGTATCAGCAGCAAAAGGAAAACCAACAAATAGTGAATTTATTGCAATGATAGCTGATAAATTAAGACTAGAACTAAAAACAGCATAAGAATTAGTAAAATATTAAAAGATAAGAAAATTATTACTAAATCTATATCCATACATAAAATAGAAAATATAAAATAAAACAAGATGTAAGTAAAAAATAACTTACATCTTGTTTTAGTATTATTCAGTTGTTAGTCAAATAGAGCTTTATCAATAATTGTAAAATTAGCTCTATGAATATATAACGCTTTACCATCAACCATCAGTTTTGTCATTTTAGGTAAATCGTTAGGGATTTCCCAGTAAACATCATCGCCACTGTAAGCGCAAATGGGAACACCAAGCTGAGATTGTATTACTACCACTCGGGACTTACCAAAGTAGTTTTGGTATTTATTTACTACTTTAGATACACTAGTAAGTCCACCACCATCGCTTGATATATCCGATAACTCAAAATCAACATCTTTTTTGAGTCCTGACTCTGAGAATATTACAGTATTGCCACAGCTTTGAACCTGCTTGCCATCAATTGTAACAGTTATGATAGAGGAAAGACCATAAGCAGTACTTGTAGTGCCAGAAGAACTTACACTAAGCTCTTCTACAATATTTCCATCGATATCGATGTTTTTTCCAGACAGTTCCATAAATTTAGCACCATGGTTATCGTAGAATTCAGCATTGTAAGAAACTCCTATAAGTCTACCCTTTAAGGAATTTACCTGGCTTTGAATGTAAGAACAGCCAGAAAACATCAAAACTGCTACCATAACAAAGGCTAATAATACTGCTACTTTTCTTGATGACCGTTTGTTTAATAATACTTTCTTCATTATGAAGACCTCCTATAAAAAAATATTTTTACAAGTAAAAAAACTAGTACAATTATTAGTAACATATATAATATAACATATTTACATAAAAAAGTAAATATCTTAATGAAAAAAATGTAAACAGTATTATAAATAAGTCATAATTAATCATAGTATTCTTAAAATTCATTTACAGTAATTAATATAGAATGAATTTGAAAAAATTTACATAAATAAATTTTAAAATATAGACAAAAACCAGTAATAATAGTATAATTTTAATATAAAATATAAAGAAAAAGGAGAA
>CATNCV010000173.1 GCA_950096965.1 uncultured Clostridiaceae bacterium
TGTTTCCGATTATGAACCGTCCCCAATGCTACTGTGTCGCTAATTTGCTACTACTACAATTGAGTGGCGTATTACTTTGCTTCCTATTTTGTAGCCTTTTCGGTATTCTTCTTTTATTATTTTTTCGCCTAGTGTTTCGTCTGTTACCATTCCTACAGCTTCGTGTACTTCTGGGTCAAATGGTGTTCCTACGGCTTCTATTTCTTGTACTCCGTTTGCTGTTAATACTTCTTTGAATTGTTTTAATACTAGTTCTACTCCTTGTTTGTATGCTTCGTCTTCTGTTTTTGCACTTACTGCTTTTTCTAGGTTGTCTATTACTGGTAAAAGTGATGTTACTATGTCTGATATTAGACTGTTGTATAAGCCTTCTCTTTCTTTTGAACTTCTCTTTTTGAAGTTGTCAAATTCTGCCATTAGTCTTTTTAGTCTGTCTTCTTGATCTTCTAGTTTTTCTTTTTGAAGTAGTATAGTGTCTTTTAGTTTTGTTATTTCATCTTTTTCTTCTACTTTCTTTACTTCTTCTACTTTTTCTTCATTTTTGTTTTCTTCTGACATTTTTGTCCTCCTAATTTATTAAATTTATATTTATTTTTTATTTTTTGAATGTTGAGGTAGCTCCCTTGCATCTACTCTTTATAGTAATTTCTTCGAAGTACAAGCACAGACAATCCCTGCCCCTACATTTTCTATTATTGTTTTAATAATTATTCTTTATCTTTATTTAATTTATTACTAATATACTTCATTACAGATATTACTTTTGAATAGTCCATTCTTTTTGGTCCTATTATTCCTATTGTACCTAGGTCTTTGTCTCCTACTGTATGTTTGAAGGTTACTATACTAAAGTCTTTTAGGTTTTCGTTATCATTTTCGTCGCCAATGTATACGTTTATGTCTTTTGCTACTCCTGAATTTAGCATGTCTAGCATTAGTTCTTTGGTGTCTAGTAGGTTTATGAAGTTTTTGGCCACTTCCATACTTTTGAATTCTGGTAAGTCAAAAGATTTTTTTGTTCCTTCTAAGTATATTTTTTCTTCTTGCTCTATTATTTTGTTTATTTGCTCTATTATTGGCTTTATTACTTCTATACTATAACTTATTTCGGCTAAAATATATTCTTCCATTGGTTTATCTATTTTTGAAAGTGGCTTTCCTTTCAATTTTGTGTTAAATAGATTATTTAAGGTTTCTACTTGTGTATTTGTTATATCTTTGTCATATTTTATTATTGTTTCTTTTACTAAACCTGTATCTGTAACTATTACTACCATAAGCATTCGACTACCTAATAGTACAAATTTTATCTCTTCTATTATTTGCATTGCTGTTTTTGGTCCTATTGCAACTGTTGTGTAGTGTGTTACTTCTGATAATGTTGATGTTGCTATTTTGGTTAAGTCTTCTATTTCATTTACTTTTTCACCTAGTTTTGATTGAATATATTTTATTTCTTCTAATGATATATCTTCTTCATTTATTAATTCATCTACATAGAACCTATAACCTTTTTCTGATGGTATTCTTCCTGATGATGTGTGTGTTTTATCTAAGTAACCACTTTTTTCTAGTTCTGCTAGTTCATTTCTTACAGTTGCACTACTATAGTTCAAACCATATTTTTCGACTAGGGCTCCTGAGCTTACAGGTTCTGCTGAGTTTATATATTCATCTATTACCGCTTGCAAAATTTTCTTTTTGCGGTCATTTAACATTTTATCACCTACATTCTAATAGTTTTCATTTGCTTATTCTATGTAGTTTATTAATTAGCACTTTACCATTTTGATTGCTAACTTCATATATATTATACCCAAAATTAGCACTTGTCAATACCAAGTGCTAATTTTTTTATTTTATATCTCTCTTACAACTTGCATCTAAAAATGCTATATATTTATATTATTTTATAAACATTGAAATTAT
>CATNCV010000174.1 GCA_950096965.1 uncultured Clostridiaceae bacterium
TAATTATTCAAAAATATTAGTTATTTCTACATTAAGTATTTCTAAAATTGCTATTGTAATAAAAATAAATTATATATGTTAATAATTATTGCATTAAAGCAAACCATTACCACCTATTCCCAATCAATGAATAATAAATTTAAGATATTGAAATATACTCCTAGATATTGTCTTTTATGTAAATGTGTTGTAATAAATATATCTAAAGGATTATGCCCCTTAATAAAAAAAGTTAAGAAAGGAATTTTTATTATGGGAAATGACAAAATGATAGAGCAGTTTCATATGTCAAAAAAACGGTATCAGCTTTTGCATGAAGAGGTAAGCAAAATAAAGGTATTTGTTGATTCAAAAAATTTAAACTTCATCGGAAATTATTATGACAAACAAAAGACACTTGATAAGCTAGAAAGTTTATTTGAGGAAGCTTATTATGATAATCTTCTAGAAGAAATACATTACTATCCTTTAGGAGATGCACTAATATATGTTGATGAAGTCAAAAGAGAGAGATTTACTGGCAATGACTTAAGCAAAGTGTTAGAAGCCATATTAAATGGAATTACAGCTGGACTTGAAAAAGTAAATAAGAAAGAAGTAGAATATAAAGTGCAAAAAGTATTCATGGAACATGCTAAAAAGGCTGACAAAAACTTCTTTATTGAATGTGCTAAGCATGCTAGTGAAATTGCTACTATCATTGACATTAGTATTATAGCTGAATAATTACAAAGTGAAATCCTTTTCAGGAGGCAGATAATTCTGTCTCCTGTTTTGTAATAAAGCAAAACATAATTTATGTAAATTCTTATAGTTATTCCTATTAGATATAATCACCTACAGTTTTAACTTAAAATATCATAAAAATAAGATAATTTCACTCTCACAATTTAAAATTGATTTTCCTATAGATGCTATATAGGTCTAGGATGATTTTTTGTAAAAGAAAAAATCAACCATTTTACTGATTGATTTTTGTATCTCTTTGTTCTATAAAAAGTTCGAACAGATATGTTGTTGGTGCGGATGAGAGGACTTGAACCCCCACCCTTTCGGACTAGATCCTAAGTCTAGCGCGTCTGCCAGTTTCGCCACATCCGCAAGTGTGATTAATTGATTAGCTTATCAACAATATCTATATTAGCACATTTTTATCTTATATGTCAATACTAATAAAAGAAAAATTTAAAAAAGTTTTGAAAAGTTGTTACAATTTATTGTTAATAAGAACAAAAGTAGCTTCGTCTATCAGCCAATCATTGCTTGCCCCTACAATTTCAACTTAAAATAGACTGCTTTCCTATAATACAATAAAGTGGCTTCACTATACTTAACCAGCAATGCTCATTCTATACAATTCCAACTTAAATTAGTATGCTTTGTTAATATACAAAAATTGAACCATAGAAGTTACCAAAAATAGTAACTACTATGGTTAATTAAAAGTACTTAAAATTTCACATTTTTTAAGTACTTTTAATTAATATTTTTACTTATTTAATAAATTAACTAATTCTTCTTTATCTCTCATTCCAACTGCTTTATTTACTGGTTCTCCATTTTTGAATACTATAAAAGTTGGTATGCTCATTATTCCATATTTTATTGCTAAGTTTTGTTCTTCATCTGTATCTACTTTATATACTTTTGCTTTTCCTTCCATTTCTTTTGCAAGTTCTTCTACTACTGGACTCATCATTTTACATGGTGAGCACCATGTTGCAAAAAAGTCTACTAATACTGGTACCTCTGAGCTTAATACCTCTTTTTCAAAATTTTCACTTGTAATTTTCATATTTTTTTACCTCCATATTTATATA
This sequence comes from uncultured Clostridiaceae bacterium, assembly GCA_950096965.1. Lineage (GTDB taxonomy): Bacteria > Bacillota > Clostridia > TANB77 > CAG-508 > UMGS1663. The sequence goes on from CATNCV010000174.1 coordinate 1,821, forward strand.
TTTTATATTTAAGTTGAATTTTGTAAAACTTAATAGGTATTATTTACCTATTACCGCTTCTCCAAAAAGCACCCACTTATTTTCTTTATTATTC
>CATNCV010000175.1 GCA_950096965.1 uncultured Clostridiaceae bacterium
ATAAGTATGTTTAATTTCTTCATCTAAATAATCTAAAAATTCCATAAAAGAATTATAACATTTAGAGAAGAAAAATAAAAGGCACTAACTTAAATTAGTGCCAGCGTGGCGAAGCCACTTTTGTTCTCAAAAAAATCAAAATATAAATAAATTTAAATGCACAAAATTCAAAGAATAAACCTTCTAATATAAGCATAAAATGAATTAGCTTATATTAGGAGGGATTTTTATGTTTATAGTTTTTAATAAAGAAAAAATAAACTCATACATAATTTTATTAAGTACAGTAGTAATACTATTTGGAATAGCATTTAGCGTAACAACAAAAGATACAGTTGAAACAGCGACTTCTACAAAAGAATTGCCAATTTATAATGTAGCTACTGAGGAAAAGAAGGTTGCTTTTACTATGAACTGTGCATGGGAGGCAGATGATATTGATAAAATATTAGAAACACTTTCTAAACACAACTGTAAAATTACATTTTTTATGGTAGGAGATTTCGTAAAAAAATACCCAGACGCTGTAAAGAGAGTACATGAAGCAGGGCATGAAATACGGAAATCATTCAGATACACACCCACATGTAAATAATTTGAGTTTAGAAAAAAATAGAGAACAAATATTAAGTTGTAGTGAGAAAATAGAGGGTATAACTGGTAAAAAAACAACACTTTATAGAGGGCCATATGGAGAATATAATGATACTGTTATAAATGCAGCAAAATCTCAAAATCATAATACTATACAATGGAATTTGGATACATTAGATTATTCTGGTCTAACAGGGGAAGAAATGTGGAAAAGACTAAATAGTAAATTGGTTTCTGGAAGTATTATACTAAGTCATAATGGAACAAAACATACAGCAGATAGCTTAGATATGTTATTAACTAATATAGAAAATAAAGGCTTTAAAGTAGTAACAGTTTCAGAATTAATTTATAAGGAAAATTATTATATAGATGTTAATGGAACACAAAGATTGCAAAAACAAGAAAATTAAAAAATTTACATAATTTCAAAAAATATAATATATACATTATACAAATATTAAAAATTATTACAAGAAAGGGAAAAAGCTTTATGAAACTATGGACTATTCAACCTTATTGTGTATATGAATTAATGTAAAAAGAAGGAGTTTATAGGTGCGAGCCTAAAAAAGTGAATTCATACAAAAATGGGGTGGATTTGCAAATGCATATGATTAGATTTCTAAACAAATGAAAAAAAGAATTGGAAATCCACCTAAAGGAGTAAAATATCCTGTATGGGATTGGTATCTATATGAGGGAAAAAACAAACGTCCCAATATGCGTAAGAGTGATGTAAGGGTAAGCGAAAAATCAGTTTTAGGGGAAGTTGAAATTTCAGATAGTGAAGTTTTACTTACAAATGAAGAAGCATGGCATTCAGTACTTAATGACAATATTTATTATAAAGCAAACAACATGGTGGATATTTCAGATGAACAATGGTACATGGAAGCAGAAAATGAAGACAAATACTTTAATAGCTTATCTCCAGAAGAAAAAATATTATATAAAGAAACAAGCTGGGAAAATATAATTTGCTTACCTAATGTTGATATTCCATATGCTCAAGCTACTTTTTTGGAATTCAAAGCGTCACAAATAAAAAAGTTGGATTTAAAAAAAATAATTTTTAAGCACTTCTAGGAGATTTCACAGAGTGATTTTTCTAAATAGAAAATTATTAAAATGAATAATAAAAATTAAATATGTCAATAATAGCAATATATGGATAAAAGGAGAAAAAAATTATGCCATTTATTGGGGTTATTGCAGATGAGAAGA
>CATNCV010000176.1 GCA_950096965.1 uncultured Clostridiaceae bacterium
TTATAATAGCTACTTAAAAAAAGGTAATATAAGCGCTTCTGGAGGTTCTGGATACTCTGGTAGCTCAGGAACATATGGTAATAAAATTATTGGATATTCCACAGTTTATGCTCGTGGAGGAAGTGGTGGTGCTGGTTGTGTTTCTTATGGAAGTATTGCCTCTGGCTCTTATGTTGCTGACCCATAATACAGTTTAATAAAATAAGATATAATTTTAAAATTTATTCAAAATTATATCTTATTTTATTTTTCTAATTTATTGAATTTTCAGGGCTTATACTATATAATATTTTTATAAAAATTTATCGGAGGTCACATATGAAAAAGTTTAATAAGAAGTTCTTATTTATTACTTTTGCAATTGTATTTATAGTTATTTTAATATCTATTTTCAGCATAAATATGATTACAAAAAAAATTAATAATGATGCTTTAAAGATGAGCGAAACTAATGCTAGAAATAGGCTTAATAATGTTTTATCTTTAGCTTCTAGTGAAAAAGAAAATAATTTGGAATATAATAATGAAAGTTTTTTAACTAACATTCTTACTTCTAATGGTTTAGTTGTAAATGATAACATTGTTAGTTTAGATAATTGGAACTTTGAAATTGATAGAGAAAATCTAGTCATTCTTAACAATCTAGGTGCAACTACTGTTACCTTAACAGATGAATTTCTAGAAATTTTAGATTATTCATCTGCTAATATTTTGGTAAAAACAACTAGTAATATTAATATAGACACTATAATATTTGAGAATGCTGATGGAACTTTTACTACTGAAAAAGTAAATGATACATTTTTTGAAAAAGAAATAACAATAGGTCCTGATAAGACTTATACTGTAACTATAATTACATCAGATGGAAAAACATCATTAAAAACAATACAAAGAAATTCTAGCGAATTTATTCCTACTAGTGTTGAATATGGAGAAATATATTCTTTAGACACTTCTATAGGAGGCAATAAAGATATCTCTCAAATATTTGCATCTAATTATAAAGATTTTGAACTTAATAAAAATTTTATTTATGGAATTTATGGTTCTGGAGAAGGAGCTTCTACAAGAGCAAGTATATCAAATATAAGTAGTCGGTACAAAATTATCAATAAGATTGTATCCAACTAGAACTACTTCATATAATAATGGCATATTTTCTCCTGAATATGGAATATCGCAACGGTACACTTCGGATCTCAAACTTTAAGAGCTAAAGACTCATATAGTTATAAAGGTTATCTTATGCCTAATCGGAATACCTACAGATATCTCTAATAAAATTGGTAATGGTAATGTATATTATTTAGGAACAGCAACAAGCTATGATATTTCTTCACTTGCCCCAACTGAATATAACAATTTCACAACTGGTAATTTTATTAGCTTAATTACAACTTATTCGCCTGGTTCTATTACACTGTCACATTCTCTTACTTCTGGCAACTATACACCTCAACTTTTTGTTGGTGTTCCTAATATAAGTCATTCATATAATTCTTCTTCTCGGAAGTCTTAATGTAACTGCAAATGGATTTGCTAGAGTTTTTGGAATGAGTGGTACTACAGTAACTGCAAACCTTAATATGACTGTAAAAACTTATTTTGTAAGAAATTTAAAAAATATTTAGAATATTAATTAGTTTATGAAACATATCACTTTTTACAATACACCTTAAAAATACATTAAATTAAATTAAATAAAATAAGATATAA
>CATNCV010000177.1 GCA_950096965.1 uncultured Clostridiaceae bacterium
AAAGAAAAATTTAATAGAAAAAAACGAGAGAATAGATGATTTCGAATTCAAAAACTTAAAAATAATTCAAAAAGAAAATGGATTCTGTTTTGGAATAGATAGTGTACTTCTTTCAGATTTTGCAAAAGATATAAGAAATAATAGTAAAGTATTAGATTTGGGAACAGGAACAGGAATATTAAGTATTTTATTGAGTGAGAAGACGAAATTGAAAAAAATATATGGTATAGAATTACAAAAGGATATTGCAGATATGGCTAAAAGAAGTGTTATACTGAATGATTTACAAAATAAAATAGAAATAATTAATATAGATATAAATAATTTGCAAAATATATTTGAGTTAAATTCATTTGATAGTATAGTAACTAATCCACCATATAAAAATGAAAATACAGGAAAGATAAATGATAATGAATACAAATATATATCAAGACATGAAACAACAGCAAGTCTATCAGATTTTATAAAAATAAGTTTTAAAATGTTAAAGGATAAAGGTAGTTTATATATGGTACATAGGCCAGAAAGGTTAATAGATATTATATATGAATTAAGGAACTACAAATTGGAACCTAAAAATATTAAATTTGTATATTCGAATAAATATAAAGAGCCAAAATTAGTTTTAATAAAAGCCATAAAAAATGCGAATAGATTTTTAAAAGTAGAAAAGCCTTTATTTGTATATGACGAAAAAGGAAATTATACAGAGGAAATATTAAAAATATATAATAAAATTTAAAATATAATAAAACAGTAAAAAATAAAATAAAAAATGTAAGAGATAGTTATTAAATAGAAGAGAATATGAGGAGAAGAAGATGAGTGGAAAATTATATTTAGTTGCAACGCCAATAGGAAATTTAGAAGATATTACATTAAGAGCAATTAGAATTTTAAAAGAGGTAGATATTATAATTGCAGAAGATACAAGGCAAACTTTAAAATTATTAAATCACTTAGAAATATCAAAACCATTAATTAGTTATCATAGGCATAATGAGGAAATAAAAGTAGATAGTTTGATAGAAAAGTTACAACAAGGAAGTAATATTGCATTAGTATCAGATGCAGGAACTCCTGTTATATCTGACCCAGGAGAAATAATAGTAAAAGAAGCATTAAAAAGTGATATAGAAATTATTCCTATTCCAGGTGCATGTGCATTAATAAATGGATTAATAGCATCTGGAATAGATGCTAAGGAATTTTGTTTTTTAGGATTCTTATCTTTAAATAAAAAAATGAGAAAAGAAAAGTTAGAAGAAATAAGAAATGAAAATAAAACCATTATATTGTATGAAGCACCACATAAAATATTAAATACATTAAAAGACTTACAAGAGATATTAGAAGATAGACAAATTGTATTAGCAAGAGAATTAACGAAAATACATGAAGAGTTTATAAGAGGTACAATAAATGAAATACTAGAAAAATATAAGGAACCTAGAGGAGAACATATTATTATTATAGAAGGTAGTAAATTGAAAAAAGAAGATATAAAAAATAATCTTTTAAAATGTATGACGATAGAAGAACATTATAAATATTATGAAGAAAAAGGCCTAAAAAAAAATGATATAATAAAAAGAATAGCAAAAGATAGAAATGTAACTAAAAATGAAATATACAAATTATTTATATAAAATTACATATATAGTAAAATTGATAAAAATTATTAAATACATAAAACA
>CATNCV010000178.1 GCA_950096965.1 uncultured Clostridiaceae bacterium
TTCTAGTCTTTCAGTATCTTTTTTTATTTTAAATTGTAAATCATCTAAATGTTCTTGATTACTGCCTTTTACACCACGAATAAAGTCTTTATAGCCACAATCGCTCATATATTGAAAGAATCTATCTTGTAATAAGCTATATGATTTTACTAAAATTGCTTTTCCTTTTTTATCATATACAGGCTTTCCTTGATTATCTAGTACTTGCTCTGACTTCCACTTATTACTATGACTTACTTGGTTGATTATTTCCTTTGTAGTTCCAATTAGTGCTTTGTCTTTACATTTTTTAGTCCATTTCACTTCTTTTCTAACAACAGGAAATGCTACAACATGTAAATGATAATGATATATAGGCTTTCCATATTCTTCTGTTAAAGCTGTATTTAATTCATCTGCATGCATTACTGCTGATATAATATTATCAGTTCCCATTTCTTGCTCAGCAAAGTGGAAAGCTCTTTCATAAAATTCTTTTGCAAATTCATATCCGCCATGTTTTTCAAAATAGTCAGAGTTAATGTCAAATATGAGTTCATCAAAAAGTTTAGCATTATCTCTTAAACCTCTTAATGATACTTGTTTACTATCAATTAGCTCTTTTAATTTCTCATTGTAGGTAGTTTTACATATTTTGTAATGTATATTATTTTGTGTTTGATATAAATCAACATTCATATTAGAATATGATTTATTTTTTCTTTCGTTATGCCTTTCGGCTTTAGTTATACTTGTTTTAGTATAAGTTTCTACTCTAGCTACTGAATAATTTGTTTTGCTCTTGTCCAATATATTTCCCTTTCTGTAGGTATCAAGTAGCGACCGAAGGGAGCTATTACATAACTTTCTAACGAAAGTATGTAACCCACTATGACACTTTCAAAACTTCGTTTTGGAAAGATGTCGTGGGCTCCTTGCGGAGAGCTCATAAATTATCTAATCTTGCGATAGATAATTTATGTTTGGCTTCGCCAAAGCAAAAGAATATATTTAATACCATTCATATATTCTTTTGCTTATCTTAACAATTTATTTACATACCAAAAATAAATTGTTAAGCTCTTTTTGTTTCTGTATAAATAGAGAGGGCAGAAATTATTTATACATAACAAAAAGCCATAGGCGATATACCAATACTCTATTTACCTACTATGAATACAATTTTAATAAGCTCAAACATAATTTGAGTTTTCAATATGTACTCATTTTATAGTGTGTATGTAAATAGAATATTGAATTTTGCACTCATGGCTTTCTAATTACTTATAAATACTGGACAAGTTTACTATTATTTTAAATTTTTCACACTTTCTAATAACCAGCTCGCAATCCTATATGCGACTCGTTTTCGCCTGGCATCTGAGGAATTATAAAATTCCAAAGAAGACATCAATATTCTTGTATTCTCAACTAGAATACACATAATATATACCATGAATTGTGTCGAAAGTCAATAAAATTATGTAAATATTGTCAAAATCGTTGAAAATATAGAGGCTTTATGTTACAATTATGTTGTAGCATTAGTTACTTAAAATTTAATGTTGGAGGTATTAACCATGAGACAGCAAGATTTACGGCCATTCAATATGGCACGCCTGAGGGAAATCCAAAAGGCAAGAGGAAAAAACGATGCATGTCAACTTTTTTGGGATGAACTTGCGATTGTACTTAAATGC
>CATNCV010000179.1 GCA_950096965.1 uncultured Clostridiaceae bacterium
TTACGAGTATAATGGTAATTAAATATCTTTAATTTTTTTGCCCTTTAATTAGGGTTATTTTTGTTGTCTATTTTTCTCTTTGCTTGAATAGTCAAAATCTGCGATTTTTCCTATTCAATAAAAAAAGATAAAGTATCTCTACTCTATCTCTTGTGTAACAAGCACTTTCTTTATTTTTTTATTTATAATAGGTAGTGTGCATATTCATGTTTCCACATACCCTGTTATTTTTGTAATTATGTCTACTTTGCTTTTTTTGCCATTTTTTTGTGTTTTTTTCGCCTTTTTTTGCTTTTTAAAAATTCTTTCAATCCTTTTTGTATCAACGGTTATACAGTTTTCTTCAAATTTAGAACTGACACACACTCGACGTGGCTTGTAAACGGAAACATATCTACTGACTGAATTTCATCTGTTTCATATTTTTCTTCTAGCAATTTTATATCTCTTACCATTGTTGCGGGGTTACAACTTATATATACTACTTTTTTGGGTTGAACTGCTAATATGTTTCTTATTGTGTTTTCGTCTAACCCTTTTCTTGGTGGATCTACAATTATTACATTTGGATATATTTGTTTCTTTTCTATTAGATTTGAAAATACTTTTTCTACATCTCCTGCATAAAATTCTATATTCTCTATCTTATTTATCTTTGCATTTTCTTTTGCGTCTTTTATTGCTTGTTCTACTATTTCTATTCCATAAACTTTTTTTACATATGATGATGCAAATATTCCAATTGTTCCTATTCCGCAATATAGGTCAAATAGTATATCTTCTTTATTTAAATTCGCCATCTCTATTGCTATGTTATATAATATTTCTGCTTGTGTAGGATTTACTTGATAAAATGACATCGGGGAAATCTTGAATGTGTAATCTCCTAATATGTCATAAATATATCCATCTCCATGTAGTATTGTATTATTATTTCCTAGTATTACATTAGTATTTTTGTCATTAATATTTTTTACTATAGTTTTCACGTCATATTCTTTTACTAACATATCTACTAGTTGGCTTTCATATGGTATTTTTTTATTATTTACTACTAGTATACACATTATTTCATGTGTACGCATTCCTACTTTTATTACTATATGTCTTAATATCCCTTTTTGCTCTTTTTCATTATATGGATCTATTCCTTTTTGCTTTATAAATTTGTATATTGCAAATGCTATTTTTTCTGCTACTTCATTTTGTATGAAACATTTTTGCATTGGTATTATTTCATGTGTTCTTTCTGCAAATACTCCTATTTGTACTTTTCCTTCTTTATCCATTCCTACTGGATATTGTGCTTTATTCCTATAATGGTATGGATTTCCCATTCCTATTGTTTTTTGTACTTCTATTTGCCCTTTTTTTAATGCTTTATCAACTAGATTTTGTACATTTCTTTGCTTTATATTTAAAGTTTCTTCATAGTCTAAATGTCTTAGTTGACAGCCACCACATCTTTTATAAGTTGCACAATCTTGTTCTACTCTGTATGGTGATTTTTCTATTATTTCTAATATCTTTCCATATGCATGTGTTTTCAATACTTTTACTATTAATATTTTTACTTTTTCTTCCTTTATTGCTCCTGGAACAAATATTACAAAATCATCTATTTTTGCAATTCCTTCTCCTTCCATTCC
>CATNCV010000180.1 GCA_950096965.1 uncultured Clostridiaceae bacterium
TAGCAAAAGAGGTTAATACTAATTTTGAAGATGAAATTTATAATGCTATTAATAGGTGTAATTCTGGTAAGTTACGTGAAATTAAAGATATGCTTCCTGATGAAGTTAGTTATTTTGATATTAAGTATTATATTATAAAAATGAATAATGAATAAAAAAATATGTATCAAAGATATTTAATTATTACTTTGATACATATTTTTCTATTTTCCTTTACTTATTTTTTTGTTAGTTCATAACTTTGGTCTATTAGCTCATAAAGTAATATTTTATCTAGATCTTTGCTAATAATTATTGTGTTCCAGTGTTCTTTATTCATATGATATGCTGGAATTATATAGTCGTAGGAATTTCTTAATAATTCTGAATAATTAGGCCCGTGTTTTTACATTAAGATATTCTTCATTTTTTACATTCATTATTAAAGCAAACCATTTTCTATTGTCTCTGTGTCTAAGAACTGCTGCGTCTGGTGTATCTTCCCATAAATATTCTGGAGTTATATCATATTTTTCTTTTATATATTTAAATATTTCTTCTCTTTTTACCATTTTATCTCCAATTATTTTATAATATCTTTCCACTTTTCTTCTTTAAAGCCTATAAATATGCCTTTATCTGATATTAATAATGGCCTTTTTATAAGCATTCCATTGCTTGCAAGTAAGCTTATTTTTTCTTTTTCTGTCATATTTGGTAATTTATCTTTTAAGTTTAATTCTTTGTATTTTAGTCCACTTGTGTTAAACCATTTTTTTATATCTTGTCCGCTTCTTTGTATCCATTCAGTTAGTTCTTCTACTGTTGGTGTTTCTGTTATAATATTCCTATTTATAAATTCTATGTTATTTTGTTCTAGCCATTTTTTTGCTTTTTGGCAGGTAGAACATTTTGGGTATTGTATAAATATGTTTTTCATTTTATTTTCCTTTCTTATATTACTTTCTATCATATTTAAATTAATACATTGGTTTTCTGGAGTGTATGACACAATGTTTTGGAATTTTACATTCTACCATACTTAAATTAATACAGGTACAAAAAATTATGCTTCTTTTAGACTTTTTTTGTCACCTCTTCTGTCTATGTACGTATATATGATACCATCTCAACCTTAATAATTCAACACTTTTAGTGAACTTCGCCTGTTGTAGCATTTTTATTTTCTGTCGTAGGTTACTATTTTTTACACTATTATACATCGACAGATATTTTTTGTTTTTAGATTAGTGCATTTTTTCATATTTTGATAGTTTTTTAATATGTTGTTAATAATATTTTTTTCTTCTAAATTTTAATTTATTTATTATAATTTTTATTTTCTAAATGTTTTCTAATTGTCTCAATTACTGCATCATGTACTTTTCCATTACTTATAACAGCTCCATTTATACTTCTATCATATCTTTGTTCATTTCCAAATAAATCTGTAACTTTTCCTCCTGCTTCTTCTACTATTACTTTTGTTGCAGCTATATCACAATTTTTATGTTTTGTGCCTGGAAATATTGCTAAGATAAACTTGGATCTATGTCAAGTTTTTGGACACTTTTTTTGAGAATTTTTTTATATTTTTGTTAGTGTCTTGTTATACTAACATATTTTTTGATTTTCTAGTTCATATGGTATTTTATAACCTATAGATGAA
>CATNCV010000181.1 GCA_950096965.1 uncultured Clostridiaceae bacterium
CAAGATATTTCTGGACAGCCAGTATCTTATCCTCAGGGCTAATACGATTTCTGGACATAAAATATGCTCCCTTCTAAGTAACAAGTTTTTATTATTTCACTTGTCTACCTAGAAGGGAGCATATCATTCGGCTGATTTTATTTTTCTTATGTGGTTTTATGTATTTAGGGAGAGAAAGAGTAAAAAAGTTATTTTTCTATAAAGTGTTAATAACAAGAATCCAGTATTTTGCTGTGGATTTCATATAAATGACATTATAATAATATTTATAAAGTCAGCCAGACAACTCATAAAGTCTTTTGAAAAAGAAGAGAAGTGAGTCTGTGTATACTCAATATAATTATTTATATTAATAATTTTGATACAGGCATAGTTCTAGCCATCTGACAAAATATAGATGATATATTAAAAAATTTAGGGAGCAAAGGTTCAGAATAAGGTTATAAAACCCATTGATGCCTTTTGCAGAAAGGCGGATTATAGTTATGAAGTTGGATAAGGATTTAAAAAGTATTTTGGAGCGAATAGACCATAAAGGATATTCTGCTTATAGAGAGACAAGGGGAGAATATGAGTTTGAAAATTATATTTTAAATATAGAACATGTTCAAGGAGACCCATTTGCTTCGTCATCGCAAATTAGCATTACTGTAAATAATAAAAATGAAAGAATTCCTTCAAAATACTATAATAAAAATTTCAAAATAATAGCAATACAAGATTACTTACTAAGAAAAATAGATCTTGAATTAGTGAAAAATTCAAAACAAAGGGGATCTGGAAAGAGTGAATTAATGTATATAAGCCAATGTAATCATGAAATATTAGAGCGAACAGCATGCCAAATCAATGAAAGAAGTGAGGAGGTAACAATAAGATTAGAGATTGGATTTCTAGCAAATGGAAGAATTATTAATGGAAGAGAATTAGAAAAAATATTTTTTGTATATTACCCAATATAGTTAAAAAAACGTTTTAATTTAAAAATATTAATATTACGGAATTAGATAAAGTATTATGTTTATCAGAGCATCAATTTTTTATTAGGAATGAAATGAAAAAAAGAGAATTAATATCATTTATAGCGAATGACTCAGTTTTGCCAAGAAAATCAGGTGTTTCTCAGGAGCCGTTGAAAAATTCTGTAAGATTTAGACCCCCAAAGTCAATGAAAGTAAAAATGGATTTACCCGATGGCACTTCAGTGTATGGGATGGGAATTCTAAAGGGAGTAACGTTGATTGTTGGCGGAAGATATCATGGAAAGTCAACGTTACTCGAAGTTCTTCAAGGGGGGTTTATAATTATATTGCAGGAGATGGTAGAGAATATGTATTTTCTAATAATACTTCAGTAAAGATTAGAGCAGAGGATGGGAGAAGTATTGCACAGACAGATATTTCTATGGTTATTAATAACCTTTCTAATAAAATCACCAGTTTACAACTTTTTGAAAAATAAAAATACAAACTCATCATTTTCGTTGTATAATTTAAGCAGTCAACAAAAAATATACGAAAGAAGATGAGTTTGTATCTACCACTTATTATACATGAAAA
>CATNCV010000182.1 GCA_950096965.1 uncultured Clostridiaceae bacterium
AGCACAAATATTAAATTATATTGATAAAAATAAGGAAATTAATAAAAAAATAGAGTTTGGAGAAGAAAGATAGGAATAAAAAATGAATGTAGGATTTATACACTTAGGCTGTAGTAAAAATTTAGTAGATACAGAAATGACAATAGGTCTATTTAAAAATAATGAATATAAAATAGTAAATAACCCAGAAGAAGCAGATATTTTAGTAATAAATACATGTGGTTTTATATTAAGCGCACAAGAAGAAGCAATAAATACAATTCTTGAAATGGCAGAATATAAAAAGAAAAGATGTAAATATTTAATAGTAATGGGTTGCTTAGTACAAAGGTTTAAAGAAGAGCTTGAAAAAGAAATTCCAGAGGTAGACTTATGGATAAAATATGATTCATATAATACAATATGGGAGCAAATTAAAAAAGTTATAAAACCAGAAATAACAAAAGTAAAAAGCTTAAATTTCTTAGACAGAACAATAACAACAGGAGAAAACTTTGCATACCTAAGAATAGCAGAAGGCTGTAGTAACTTTTGTACATATTGTGCAATTCCAAAAATAAGAGGAAAATTTATAAGTAGAACAATAGAAGATGTACTAGAAGAAGCACAAAAATTAGCAAAAGAAGGCTATCAAGAATTAATAGTAATAGCACAAGACACAACAAAATATGGAATAGACATATATGGAAAGCCACGTTTAGCAGAATTATTACAAAAGCTATGTAAAATAGACGGAATAAAATGGATAAGATTTTTATATTCATACCCAGAAACAATAACAGATGAATTAATAGAAGTGGTAAAAAAAGAAGAAAAAATATGTAAATACTTTGACATACCAATTCAACATATATCTGATAGTGTTCTAAAAAGAATGAATAGAAAAAGTAATAGTGAAAGTATACGAAAAGTCATAAAAAAACTACGAAAAGAAATACCAAATGTAGTAATTAGAACAACAGTAATGGTAGGCTTTCCAGGAGAAACAAAGGAAGATTTTGAAGAACTATATAACTTTATAAAAGAAACAAAATTTGATAGGTTAGGGGCATTTAGCTATTCAAAAGAAGAAGGAACACCAGCAGAGAAACTTCCAAACCAAATTCATACAAATACCAAAAAGAGTAGGTACAACAAAATCATGAGCCTGCAACAACAAATAGCTATAGAAAAGCAAAAAGAATTGATTGGAAAGGAATTAAAAGTATTAGTAGAAACCAAAACTTTTGATGGCAAATATTATGTAGGAAGAAGTTACATGGATGTACCAGACATAGATGGCCTTATTTATATTGAAATGATAGATGAAGCATTAGAAGGTAAATTTGTAGAATGCAAAATAATAAGTGCAAATAACTATGACTTAATGGCAAAAAAAATTAAATAATAAAATATTTGTTACAATTCACAACTAATATTAAATATAGATGTAGAGCTGTAAATAGTAACAATATATTTAGAAAAAAATAAATAAATAAAAAAGCTTTTTTAGTAGAAAAAAGCTTTTTTTTATGTTATAATTAATATAGGTGTAAAAAATAAAGGAG
>CATNCV010000183.1 GCA_950096965.1 uncultured Clostridiaceae bacterium
TGCCACGCTCCATTCGTGCATTAATGGATTAAAAAATATAAAAAATAATTTATAAATGGAAAAGGAGAAAAGATAAATGGAAATTATATTAAATTTTTTAAGGACAGATTTATTTTCAATAATATTATTATTGGGTATAATATTATTGTTAATATTATATATTGCAAACAGTATAAAATTATCAAAATTAAGAAAAAGTTATAAACAATTTATGAAAAAACTTGGAAAAGGTGAGCAAATAGATGAAATACTAAAGAAATATATTGATACTGTAGAAAAAGTAGAAGAGAATCAAGAAGATTTAGAAAATTATTGTAATAAATTAGATGAAAATATGAATACATGTATGCAAAAGATAGGCCTTGTAAGATATAGTGCATTCAAAGATACAGGAAGTGACCTAAGTTTTACATTAGCTATTTTAGATAAATATAATGATGGAATAGTATTAAATGGCATATATTCAAGAGAAATGTCAAATATATATGCAAAACCAATAAAAGATGGAAAATCAACTTATACATTATCAGAAGAAGAAATAGAAGCAGTACAAAAAGCTATCAATAAATAAAAAAGCATGATACAAAAGTAAAACGGTGATAGTTACTTTGTAAAAATTTATAGAATATAGAAAATAGAGAATATTTTACCTTAGTTATGGTAAAATATTCTCTATATAATACTTAATTTTTTATATGTAATTTTATTAAATATTTCCCATAGGAAATATCATATTGGCAACCTAAACCATACAATTGTTGCCATAGCTTTTGTTCACAAATTTCATAATACTCATGAGTATCATGAACATCATAGTAAATCTCTATGCTATAATCGTTTGAATTAAACGATTTTTCTAAATTAGTGTTATAATCAGAGAAGTAATAAATATCTAAAGGATTTGTTATTATTTTTGAAGAATTATTAGTAACTTCGGATATTGTTTGTTTTCCATAGTATACAATATCAGATTTTCTTAAAAATTTTTCGTCTCTAGCTACACCACTATTTCCAATAGATACAAAAAGGAAATAGAGGAATATTTGGAGAAATAAAATATAAAAAGGACAGAAATCTTTCTTAGAAAAGTAAATAATAAATAATATAGCAAATAGAGCAATGAATGCTAGAAAGCTAAATTTAAAAGTTGCCCCAAAAAATATAAATTGGGCACATCTCCATAAAATAAGAATTAAAGTTATAAAGCTAAAAACAAATATTTTGATATTCCGCAATATTTCTTTCTTTTCTAATATATAAGGTTTATTAATTAGTGATAAAATAAAATGTATTAATATAAAAAGTGAAACCTCAAAAATTAGAACTAATGGAAAAATAAATATACTAATCATAGATATTACCTCCTAAAATAAATTATTATTTTAATAGTTATTAACAATATCCTTTATTTAGGAAATTGTTAGTATAGCATATTCTAAAAATTATGTAAATATATTCTAGGAAAATTTATATAAAAAGATAGTTAAAAAATGCAAAATGAAATTAATAAAGCAAAATTGTGATATGATAATTATAAAATTTATTA